>NZ_VATM01000030.1:0-31988 GCF_005781075.1 Escherichia sp. E2562
AGTCCCGTCCGTTCCGCCACTTATTAAGAAGCCTCGAGTTAACGCTCGAGGTTTTTTTTCGTTTGTATTTCTATTATTGCTAAAATCGCAAAAATCCTCTGCATTTTGCGCCCTTTTTCCGCAACAGTCTGAAGCCCATAATCACCTCAATTAACGAAAATAGCATTAAAAGAGGCATATTATGGCTATCCCCGTATTTGGTTTAGGTACTTTCCGTCTCAAAGACGACGTTGTTATTTCATCTGTGAAAACGGCGCTAGAACTTGGTTATCGCGCAATTGATACCGCACAAATCTATGATAACGAAGCTGCAGTAGGTCAGGCGATTGCAGAAAGTGGCGTGCCTCGTCATGAACTCTACATCACCACTAAAATCTGGATTGAAAATCTCAGCAAAGACAAATTGATCCCGAGCCTGAAAGAAAGCCTGCAAAAATTGCGTACCGATTATGTTGATCTGACGCTAATCCACTGGCCGTCACCAAACGATGAAGTCTCTGTTGAAGAGTTTATGCAGGCGCTGCTGGAAGCCAAAAAACAAGGGCTGACGCGTAAGTTCGGTATTTCCAACTTCACGATCCCGCTGATGGAAAAAGCGATTGCTGCTGTTGGCGCTGAAAACATCGCTACTAACCAGATTGAACTCTCTCCTTATCTGCAAAACCGTAAAGTGGTTGATTGGGCCAAACAGCACGGTATTCATATCACTTCCTATATGACGCTGGCTTATGGTAAGGCACTGAAAGATGAGGTTATTGCTCGTATCGCAGCTAAACACAATGCGACTCCGGCACAAGTGATTCTGGCGTGGGCTATGGGGGAAGGTTACTCAGTAATTCCTTCTTCTACTAAACGTGAAAACCTGGAGAGTAATCTTAAGGCACAAAATTTACAGCTTGATGCCGAAGATAAAAAAGCGATCGCCGCACTGGATTGCAACGACCGCCTGGTTAGCCCGGAAGGTCTGGCTCCTGAATGGGATTAAGCCTCTCTGACAGCTCCTCCGGGAGCTGTTTTTACATGCTCGCTAAGGAAATCGATAAAAGCCCGGATGCGCGTACTTACCGCACGGTCGCTGTAATAGACTGCACTGAATGGCATTTCAACTGGCAACACTTTATCTGCCATTAACTCCACCAATTCTCCGCGAGCGATTTCTCTGTCGATCATGTAGTCGGACAAACACGCAATCCCGTTGCCACTCAGGCAAAGCTGTTTCAGTGTTTCCCCACTATTGGATGACAAACCGTACTTCACCTCATGTAATTGCCCATCACTACAGGCTATCGGCCAGGTATTGAGGGAAGCGGGTTCAGTGAAGCCCAGGCAAACATGTTGCTTTAAATCGTCGATCGTTTCTGGCTTACCGTAGCGGGAAATATAATCAGGGGAGGCGATAATTTTTCGATAACTGTTAAATAACGGCCTGGCACGTAAGCTGGAACCCGTTAACGTACCGGCGCGTATCGCGACATCCACTTTTCTTTCGATCAAATTAATAATCGTTTCGGAGGAGACTAGCGATAAAGTGACTTCCGGATAGCGTTCACGGAAAGGCTTAATCAACGGCATCAGAAAGTGCAGCACCACTGGCGTCGCGGCATCGATCCGTAACAGTCCACGCGGTGTATTACGCGTCTCCATAATTTCTGATTCTGCCGCTGCCATCTCCTGCAAAATTGACTGTACGCGACGAAAATAACGTTCGCCTTCTTCCGTCAGGCTAAGTTGTCGCGTGGTGCGATTAAGCAAGCTGACGCCTAGTTTCATTTCCAACTTCTTGACTGCCCGGCTTACCGCAGAGTTCGCTTGCCCTAATTGTTCGGCCGCCCGGCTAAAGCTGCCGCTTTCGACAACCGAAACAAAAATAGCGAGTTCTTCCGACGTAGCTTTCATTTTTGCCTCTGTCGCAAAATATAAGAGAGATTGTGGATTTATTTGTCATTAAACCATCAGGATACGTGATATGTCATCCGATTTAATGTTCTCAATAATGAGTAAAATTCTGACCGGTGTAAGCACTTGCTTACATAACAATATACAATTGCTCGTTGAAAGAGTGAGCTAAAATCCCTATAACAGTAGAACCCTCCTGAATGCGGAAGGGGTGACGTAATAGAGGTTTCAAAGTCAAAAGTGCGAAAAAACACCTATGCCATGCGCTATGTTGCCGGACAACCTGCGGAAAGGATTTTACCGCCGGGGTCTTTTGCGAGCATTGGCCAGGCATTACCGCCCGGAGAACCGTTAAGTACCGAAGAGCGTATTCGGATCCTGGTGTGGAACATATACAAACAGCAACGCGCTGAATGGTTGTCGGTATTAAAGAACTACGGCAAAGATGCACATCTGGTTTTATTACAGGAAGCGCAAACAACGCCGGAGTTAGTACAGTTTGCGACTGCTAACTATCTTGCTGCTGATCAGGTACCCGCTTTCGTGCTGCCGCAGCATCCTTCCGGTGTAATGACCCTTTCGGCGGCACATCCCATTTATTGCTGCCCGTTACGCGAACGTGAACCTATTTTACGTCTGGCGAAATCAGCGCTGGTGACGGTCTACCCATTACCTGATACCCGCCTGTTGATGGTCGTCAATATTCACGCCGTCAACTTCAGTCTTGGCGTAGATGTTTACAGTAAGCAGTTACTTCCTATTGGCGATCAGATTGCCCATCACAGCGGCCCGGTCATTATGGCGGGAGATTTCAATGCCTGGAGCCGTAGAAGGATGAACGCGTTATATCGCTTTGCGCGGGAAATGTCGCTGCGCCAGGTGCGTTTTACCGATGATCAGCGCCGTCGGGCGTTTGGTCGCCCGCTCGATTTTGTTTTCTACCGTGGTCTTAACGTCAGCGAAGCTTCTGTACTGGTTACGCGCGCTTCCGATCACAATCCGCTACTCGTTGAATTCAGTCCCGGCAAGCCTGATAAATAAGGTATGTCAGGTCTGCCACAGGGCAGACCAACGTTTGGCGCTGCCCTTTTATACTCAAACAACAAAAGGACAGCGCAATGACAATACAATCCCACCATGACCACGTAGAAAAGCAGTTTAGCTCGCAGGCCAGTGAGTATTTAACCAGTACCGTACATGCATCCGGGCGAGATTTACAGCGCCTGGCGGTGCGTCTGGCTGATTATCCTGATGCAAATGTACTTGATATGGGCTGCGGAGCAGGGCATGCCAGCTTTGTCGCTGCGCAAAACGTGAGCGCGGTGGTGGCGTATGACTTATCTGCCCAAATGCTGGATGTCGTGGCACAAGCTGCCGAAGCTCGGCACCTGAAAAATATCGCCACCCGCCAGGGATATGCCGAAAGTCTGCCATTTGCCGATAACGCATTTGATATTGTTATCAGCCGTTATTCTGCCCATCACTGGCATGATGTTGGTGCAGCACTGCGTGAAGTGAATCGGATATTGAAACCCAGCGGTAGGCTGATTGTGATGGACGTAATGTCTCCGGGTCACCCAGTGCGCGACATCTGGTTACAGACGGTAGAAGCATTACGCGATACCTCTCACGTACGAAACTACGCCAGCGGTGAGTGGTTGACGTTAATCAATGAAGCCAATCTGATAGTTGATAATTTAATAACAGATAAGTTACCGCTGGAATTTTCTTCATGGGTCGCCAGAATGCGTACGCCAGAAGCGTTAGTAGACGCTATTCGCATTTACCAACAGAGCGCATCGACAGAGGTGAAAACGTATTTTGCCTTGCAGAATGATGGCTCTTTCACCAGTGATATCATCATGGTAGAAGCACATAAAGCGGCATAAATAAAAAAGGCACCGGGGGAATCGGTGCCTTTTTATTATCTGGTTTGTCAGGAATCTGGCATGTTGTTGTTTTTCACAAACAACGTCAGCTTATCGCCCGGTTGCAGATTCGCAGTGTCGCTGTTCCAGCGCATCACATCTTTGATGTTCACGCCGTGGCGTTTAGCAATGCTTGAAAGCGAATCGCCTTTGCGCACACGATACGTAATGCTATCGCTGTTGTTTGCCAACCGCTGTGCGCTACTACCTGCGCCAATCGTCAGACTTTGGCCTGGTTTCAGCTTAGATCCGCGCAGTTTGTTCCACTGCTGCAAATCTTTGGTGCTTACGCCGAGACGTGAAGCGATACTTGAAAGCGTGTCGCCAGAACGAACGGTGTAAACACGGCTGTTAAGCGGCGTATTGTCGGCAACCAGTGTCGACTGTACGGCAGCAATTTCGCCGGAAGCCAGAGATTCACGCAGTTGATCTGCATGCTTCTTTGGCACCATCACGTACTGCGGACCACTTGCTCCCAGCGTGGAGCCTTTTACACCAGCGTTGAATGTCTTCAGCTTGCTGACGGAAATTCCCGCCATATCTGCAACCTTCGCCATATCAACCGGGCTACTCAGGTGTACACGCGCCAGAGCACGGCTTTCATCGGTCGTCGGCAGACGTACACCATAACGTTTGCTGTTTTTGAGAATATCGCTCAATGCCAGCATTTTAGGCACGTACTGCTTCGTTTCCTGCGGCAACGGTAGCGACCAAAAGTCTGTGGATTTCCCACGTGCTTTGTTCGTTTTAATTGCCTTCATGACTCGACCTTCGCCGCTATTATAAGCCGCTACGGTCAAAAGCCAGTCGCCGTCAAACATCTTGTTCAGACGTTGCATCATGTTCAGCGCGGCTGTCGTTGAAGCAACAACATCGCGACGCGCGTCATAATTGCGGGTCTGTTTCAAACCATAATTGCGCCCCGTGCTCGGAATGATCTGCCAGATGCCTGCGGCATTGGCGCCAGACGTCGCGTGAGGATCAAAAGCGCTCTCCACTATGGGTAGTAGTACCAGTTCCATAGGCATGTTACGTTTTTTAACTTGCCCGGCTATCCAGTACATATACGGCTCTGCCCGTAAAGTTACATCGTGGAGATAGCTCTTATTGCGTAAATATTTCTGTTTCTGTTCGCGAATCCGGTCATTTTCCGGAATTCCCATCTTTAGCTCGTCGCCAATGAAAGCCCACAAGTCACCATCTGGCGCGATAGACGTCCCATCGTCCATCCATCGTGCCTGACTTGTAAACTTTGCTGCTTCCCCTTGACCAGCTGCAGAAAGGCTCTGTGCGTGCTGTTGGACGTTACCGGTACTCTGGCAACCCACGAGCAGGACAGAGGCGAGTAATATCGCTTTTGCCTTCATGTGTGTGTCAATAGTTGCTTAAAAGACGACCGATCATAACGGCGAACGAAGCCGATGACAAGAAAGTTTTATCAGAATCTATCTTTCTTTGACCTTAACCAGGCAAAACGTTCCTCAGGTTGTTGCAATAATGTTTCTTTATTAATTACATTAATTAAATCAATATCTTCTGTTCTTAAAAAAACATTAATTTTCCGCTCATTTTTCAGAATTACGGGGAGTGTAATTTGATTTTTTGCCCGTAACTCAATAACTTTACGATAATAATCATTTATGGACAAATCGTGCGGAAGAATACTCAAGGCAAACTTCATATTTGATAAAGTATATTCATGAGCACAACATACCAGTGTATCGTCAGGTAGAGCACTTAATTTTTTAAGTGATTGATACATTTGAGAAGCTGTACCTTCAAATAATCGCCCGCAGCCACCAGAGAAAAGAGTATCACCGCAAAATAGATAAGGATTACTGAAGCAACAGATGTGTCCTAAAGTGTGACCAGGTGTAGCAATTACACTAAATTCATGCCCCAAAACGAAGGCAGTATCACCATCTTTGACTACCTGCGTTGTTCCCTTATCTTGTGTCTCTTGTGGACCGTAGACCACAATTTGCGGAAACTTTTCCACCAGTTCTTTTACGCCGCCAACGTGATCGTGGTGATGGTGGGTGAGAAATATGGCCTCCGGTTGCCAGTTATTGGCGGCAATGGCCTTTACTACCGGCTCCGCTTCTCCAGGATCGACAATCAGGCAACGGCCTGCTTCATCATTCAAAACCCAGATGTAATTGTCATCAAAGGCAGGAATACTGTTAAGATTCATATATTACCTCTCAGTGTGAAACGGAAGGTTGTGATGAAACCGGCAAGGAACCCTCAAACAGTCGTGGCTCCTGATTGCTGGGGCGATTTGCCCTGGGGAGAGCTTTATCGCAAGGCGCTGGAGCGCCAGCTCAACCCATGGTTCACGAAAATGTATGGTTTTCATCTGCTTAAGATTGGCAATTTAAGCGCAGAAATCAATTGCGAAGCGTGCGCGGTTTCTCATCAAGTGAATGTTTCTGCGCAAGGAATGCCCGTACAGGTGCAGGCGGACCCACTTCATCTTCCTTTTGCCGATAAATCCGTCGATGTTTGTCTATTGGCGCATACGTTGCCATGGTGCACCGATCCGCATCGTTTGTTGCGTGAAGCCGATCGGGTATTGATTGATGATGGCTGGCTGGTCATTAGTGGCTTCAATCCCATCAGTTTAATGGGATTACGTAAACTTGTGCCAGTCTTGCGAAAAACATCGCCTTATAACAGCCGGATGTTTACCCTGATGCGGCAACTGGACTGGCTCTCTTTGTTGAATTTTGAAGTGCTACACGCCAGCCGTTTCCACGTTCTCCCGTGGAATAAACATGGTGGAAAACTATTGAGCGCGCATATTCCTGCGCTTGGTTGCTTACAACTTATCGTTGCCCGGAAACGGACTATTCCTTTAACGCTCAACCCGATGAAACAGAGCAAAAACAAACCGCGAATTCGCCAGGCGGTCGGCGCCACCCGGCAATTTCGTAAACCACAGGCTTAAACTTCGACTTGGTAGCCCGTATCTTCCAGTGTGGGATTCATTGCCGCGGCACGAGCCAGTTCATCGCAACGTTCGTTTTCTGGATGACCGGCATGGCCTTTTACCCATTCCCATTTGATTTGATGCTGCCCCAACGCGGCATCAAGACGTTGCCAGAGATCGACATTTTTTACTGGTTTTTTGTCTGCTGTTTTCCAGCCACGTTTTTTCCAGTTATGGATCCACTGGGTGATCCCCTGGCGGACATACTGGCTGTCGGTACTCAGAATGACTTCACAGTGTTCTTTTAACGCTTCCAGCGCGACAATAGCGGCCATCAACTCCATACGGTTGTTGGTGGTGCGGGTGTAGCCAGCGCTAAAGGTTTTTTCGCGTCCACGATAGCGTAAAATAGCACCGTAACCCCCAGGTCCTGGATTACCCAGACACGAACCATCGGTGAAAATTTCTACCTGTTTAAGCATCTCTGGTAGACTTCCTGTAATTGAATCGAACTGTAAAACGACAAGTCTGACATAAATGACCGCTATGAGCACTGCAATTACACGCCAGATCGTTCTCGATACCGAAACCACCGGTATGAACCAGATTGGCGCGCACTATGAAGGCCACAAGATCATTGAGATTGGTGCCGTTGAAGTGGTGAACCGTCGACTGACGGGCAATAACTTCCATGTTTATCTCAAACCCGATCGGCTGGTGGATCCGGAAGCCTTTGGCGTACACGGTATTGCCGATGAGTTTTTGCTCGATAAGCCCACGTTTGCCGAAGTAGCCGATGAGTTCATGGACTATATTCGCGGCGCGGAGCTGGTTATCCATAACGCAGCGTTTGATATCGGCTTTATGGACTACGAGTTTTCGTTGCTTAAGCGCGATATTCCGAAGACGAATACCTTCTGTAAGGTCACCGATAGCCTTGCGGTGGCGAGGAAAATGTTTCCCGGTAAGCGCAACAGCCTCGATGCATTATGTGCTCGCTACGAAATAGATAACAGTAAACGAACGCTGCACGGGGCATTACTCGATGCCCAGATCCTTGCGGAAGTTTATCTGGCGATGACCGGTGGTCAAACGTCGATGGCTTTTGCGATGGAAGGAGAGACACAACAGCAGCAAGGTGAAGCAACAATTCAGCGCATTGTACGTCAGGCAAGTAAGTTACGCGTTGTTTTTGCGACAGATGAAGAGCTTGCAGCACATGAAGCTCGTCTCGATCTGGTGCAGAAGAAGGGCGGAAGCTGCCTCTGGCGGGCATAAATACCTGTGAAAGGCGCTAAAAATAGCGAGTTGGGCGATTTTTGCAGCAAACGATTCAAAAGATGAGAAAAATCGTTGACGAAGGCCGAGGCAATCCGTAATATTCGCCTCGTTCACAAAGGAACACAACACGGAGCGGTAGTTCAGTCGGTTAGAATACCTGCCTGTCACGCAGGGGGTCGCGGGTTCGAGTCCCGTCCGTTCCGCCAATATTCAGAAAGCCTGAGTCAGTAATGATTCAGGCTTTCGTCGTTTTAGCCTTCAGGAGAGTTTGTTGCCCCTGAAGGCAAATAGATATAATCTAAAAAACTGTCACATCATATATAATGACCAGCTATTATAAATTCTGGCCATTTCTGTTATTCCAACGCATCCCATTTCTCCAGTAATTCTGCTGGAAATTCATTTATTACTTCCGAGAAGCGTTTTCCGACCAGGCGCTCTGCCTGACGCAACAAGGGAATAGTCGGACTGCTCGGCTCGCTATACTCAAACCAGCGACGTATAACTCTCAAACGTTCCAGCGCATCGTTCCGGTCGCTAATTTGCCTTTGTTCTGCGCAGACCTTTCCGGTCTTTTCAGCAGGTATATCTTCGAGTGGTGCAACATACTCTGCCTGTGCCGTTTCAGTATTATTGATGGAGACATGCTCCGGAAGAACAGCCAATGTTTCCTGTGATGGGATCTCTGGCGTGGTTGATTGCACCGCTCCCGGTAACAGAGTCAGCAGTTGCGTAAGCCGCGAAAAGTCCGGAGCATGGTCATTCAGCATTTTACGCGCATGGCGTTGCAGTCGCTCAGTGTTTTCAGCGGCCTGGCGAAAAGCGTCTAGCGGCAGTACACCGCGAGCTTCCAGATCGGCCAATTGCTGACGTACCGATTCCGGCGCCAGGGCATCCGCCGGGCGTGATGCAGACAACGAGCGTTCCACATCTCGTACCTGGAGGCGCAAAGCGGCATTATTTGACAGCGTAATGCCTCGGATATCCGCCATTACGCCTTCGTGGTCCAGCAACGCCGATAGTGCGTTGCTGCGCGCCACTGCCGCATCTTCGGCGGTGATATCTTCAGTTGCAAGCAGTTGTGGATGGATGGTATCCGGGTACAAGCTGCACAGCGTTTCGAGTTGCGTGAGTGCCTCTGCCAGTCCTCTGGCTCCGGCCTGCTGGATACGGCAGCGCAGTAGAATCACCAGGATTCGGATATCTTTGCTTCGTGTCAGCAGGCGGCGAGCGTCTCGCTCGAGTTCTGCCCAGTTAATGGTTTCCGGCGTACTGACAAAATCGCCATATTGCGCTTCTTCACGCGGTGCAGCGCGGGTGAACAGCAGCAGGTATTCCGGATCATATTCCAGATCCGGGCCACAGGGGCGTTCGGCCGAAATAGGGTCTGACAGAGATGTATCCATTAAATTATCCTTAGTGCGCCAGATAGTGCTCAGGTTCGAAAATCATGCCTGTCACCGGATCGTCGTGCATGGCTTTTCCAGCCCAGGCGGTCCAGCCTAACTGATATGGGCCGCCGGTAACGGCAGGAGGAGCGGCGTGTGGTTTTAGCTGTAGCTCAATTTCCCAGCAGTATTCAAACCCGGTAAAGGCGCGAACCAATTCCGTCAATACGGGCAGGTTGTTGCCGCCAGGCAGGAAGCGTTGATAATCGGCCAGCGTCAGTGGGCCAATCACCAGTCTGAACTTATACTGCATGTCCGGTACGGCCTGACCGATGAGTGCGCCGTTGCCAATGATGGAAGAAAGGGCTGGTGTCCCCAGCCGGGTAATTTCATCATCTGCCACGGGTATCCAGTGCAGGACATATTCCTGTATCCGGAAAGGCACGCCGAAATAGTGCGCCAGCGTGGCAGCCAGCCCGTCTGGATTGCGTGATTCGCGCGCCAGATGAGCCGATGCCGCCAGGCGAACGTGATCCGGTAGCGGGCTGTCTACACTTTCTCGCAAATCTTGCCCGCTGAGGCTGGCGATATAAAAGGCAAATCGGTCATATTTCGGTTTATCCAGACCACCTCCAGCTGACTGGGCGCTGCGCCAGGCCTGATAAAACTGGGTCAGCCAGCGGTGATGAAAAAGGTCAGTAAAACAGGTTAGCGTCGGATCGCGGTAGCTTTCGGTCCGGTTACGCGCCAGTTCGGTGTAGTGCAGCGGCAGCGGGCCATTCGGCCCCCACAGCCCGAGGCTGTACAGACTGACGTGCAGGCGCCCTTCCTGCCAGCTTACACTGGCGATTTCCCGTGGTGCAAAAGTCAGCGCAGGTGTTTGCCCGAGGCGGAATTTTTCCATTCGTGGCTGCCAGGCACTACCTGCAGGGACGGTACACAACTGTACATTCACGCGGCGCATCAGGTTCAGAAAACCGTAACGCCAGGGCATTCCCTGCGCCTGAGTGAAATCGCCGTTCATACACTTCCCCGCTGTCCGGCCCTGACCGGCCAGGTTATAATTTTGCCGCGCTGCATACTGTGCAGCGTCATCTGCGAGAAGGTATTAATGGAAACATGACGGGCGATATAGTGTTCCAGCACCAGGCCGAACAGATACGGACTGATGCCAGAAAAACCTTCTTCATCCACCGTCAGCTCACAACAGACGCCGCGACCATAGACCAGCAGCCCGGAACCCGGCAGACGGCGGGTGACCGGCGTTGTTTTGCAGCCAATCAGGCTGCGTACCTGTCGTGATTGCGGACTGTCATGCGCCGGAATAAACAGGTTAAGCAGATCGCGTAGCGCTTGACCGCCGGTACGGTGATCCAGATCGGCCAACGGCAGATAATTAAAGGATAACTGGCGGATCAACCGCCAGGCCATTTCACGTTCCGCCAGTGGATGCTGCGGCGGACGAGGCGGGTGAATAAGTCCCACGCCCGCCACCGGGATGGCCGCATCCACGGTCAGATCGTCCCAGCCATTGCGTGCAATAAGGCAGGGGAGATCGCGGTTGGTGACCATGGCCGTGATGGTGATATGGCGCAGATTTTCCGGGTATGGCGCTTCATATTGGTCAACCAGTGACAGGAACACTTCCGATCCCGTATAGGGGGTGCGGGTGCCGTAGCGGCGGGCGTTTTCCGACAACCGACGCGGCTCCCGGCGCAGGGAAAAATAGCGCCCGTGGTTGCCTTCATCGTTATTGCGGGTGTGGTAGAGCGGGCGAAAGGTCATTTTCCGTGTAGTGTCGGTTTCCAGCCCTTCCACTTCCTGGACCGAGAACACCTCATAATCCAGTGGATGGGTCCTGTCCACCACAAGGTGCTGCTCTGTCGAGCTGTGGGTGACGTCGATTCGGGCGGTGACGCGGGGAAAAAGGTTAACAACCGGGGTACAGAACAGGCTGAACTGTGACGCATTTGTCTGGTGGATCAGCCAGTCCGGCGGCAGGTGATTTAGTAAGATCACAATCTCCGCTACGCCGCCGTTAATTTTCTGTAACCCGGCAGACAGACCTGCCGGCGTGAAAAAATAAAAGCGTTCCGGACAGGCAAAATATTCATGCAGCAGGTTATGACCGTGAAATACGTTCCAGGCCAGTGGCAGCAGTCCCTGACCTGGCTCCAGCCCCTCGTAGGTAACTGGCTGTTTCAGATTTACATCCAGTACGCCGTCAAAATGACCCGGAACGCCTGCCAGTGTGGCAATGGAACTGGTATGCAGAAGTTCGAACAGGTGAGAGGCTGTGCGTTCCTCGCCGCAGAGATATAGCGGCAGCCTGTCCAGCCCGGCAAGTTGGCTAAACGTTAGTTCACCGAAGGTGCGCAGGGTAATACGCAGCGCACCGGCGACATGAATGTTGGTAGGTAGGTAGCGATGCAGAGCAGGCATATCCGGTGGAGCTGCAGTCAGGCGCACCTCTTCGATGGTGAGCGGCCACAGCGTCACATCCTGGCTGCTGCGAAACTGGCAGGCGGTACTTTCGCCTTCCGGAATGGCGGAAAAAAAAGCGGTGTCGCGTGGGACGGTGAATCCCTTCGCCAAATCGCCTTCTTCCGGATCGGGATGCAACTGTGCCACGCTCATTGAGGGCGTGGGAGTAACATAATTGGGGCTGACGACCTCCAGCAGGCGCTGGGTGAAACGCGGAAATTCAGCGTCAATTTTAAGCTGCGTACGGGCAGTCAGGAAGCTGAAGGCCTCAACCATCCGCTCCACATACGGATCGGCAATATCCGTTCCCTGCATTCCCAGCCGGGCGGCGACTTTGGGATGACGTTCGGCAAATTCGGCTCCCGTTTCACGCAGGTAGCTCAATTCGCGGTTATAGTATTCCAGTAGCCGTGGATCCATCGGTCACCCTCTATATTAAAAAAACGTAATGCGGCTCTGTTCCATATCCAACGCGCTGCGTACCCGGAATGCCGTCGGATACGGCTGCGTAAGGATTTCGCCACGAATTTCAAACTGTAATGTGTTATGGCCACTCTGGCGTTGTTCATCCTGTAGTGGAATTATTTGCAGGGTGGATGCTTTCAGCCGGGGTTCAAATCGAGTAATCGTGCGTAAAATAGCCCTGCGGATATCGTCCCACTTGTGTTCATACAGAAAGCTGCCTGCCAGTGGAGGCAGGCCGTAGTTCAGAACAGAAGCTGCCGCCTCTGGGTAACGAGTGGCATCAATATCATCTTCATGACTGACGGTGTTGAGTAAAAATGACAAATCCCGGCGGATGATCTCCTTGAACTGGACTGAACTGACGCTGATATCGTGATCGCGCTTCTGCTGCGGGGCATCGTCACACAGTCGATCAAACAATGTAGGCATCAGGTGGTTGCTTTGGCGCAAACGAGAGGCGCTCATGCGTCACTGCTTTCGGGTGTATTAAAGGTACAAGAGGTCATATCCAGCAGGCTGATATCGCCGTGGCTGGTGAGCCACATTTTTTGTCCTAACGCCGTAACCAGAGTTTCTCCTGGCCCATCCTGCCAGGTGGTTTCCCGGCACAGACGCAAGGCGTCAGCAGCGCTTTCAGAACCACTGTAGCGAGGAAACAGCCAGGCGCTGTGTGTGTCGCCGTTGTGAAGTGTGATATTGACGGGTTTCCAGATTAGATCTGTCAGATTAGCCGGCAGGGGGGATTTCAGTGAACGAATTTGCGAAAATGGCAGCCAGATATACACGCCACCAGCGACCAGTTCCAGCACCGGGCCGGTACGCGAGTCACTGTCGCTTATCCAGTCGAATACGCCGCCATTCCACTGCCCGGTGGTGTCTGTTATAGCTTCAAGCGCGTGGCTGCGGTTGGCATCGGCTTCCTGCACTTCGCCGCGGGCGTTACAGGCGAGAGCAGCCAGTAAATCCTCCATCCAGGCGAGTGGTGGGAGAATAAAACCGGGACGCTGTTCGCCCTGAAAGCAGGAGTGACGGTATATTTCACAGCGGATCAGCTCGCCAAATACCTGTGCCTCGCGAGCATAATTTGCGTCCACTCGGGCGCACAGTTGAATTTGTTGCAGCGCCCGCGGCCAGTCACCGATTGCGCACAATAACTGAAACAGGCTGTGCCGACGTGAAGCCTGTGCCGGGTGCATCTTTACCTGGTGTTCCGCCAGTTGAATGCCCTCCGCCACGGAATAGTCTCGCAGCAGCGCCGACAAGGTAGCCGGTAGCACGTTATTGTTTGTCATGAGTGATATCTCCGTGTTGTGCCGGGTTTATCCGGTAATGGCTGTCAATGCCGATGACACGGTGCTCTCGCTGCGTCAGATCGGGCAGAATGGCGTTATGCACTGCCTCCGGTTTGTATTCAGGAGAAAGCAGATGCAGGATATCAGGAGGAGTCTTTTTGGTAGGCCAGGTAGTTTCTCCTTCACCGGTGGCATCCAGTACATCGAGAATAGCGTCAATACTTAACCCGCCAGTGACCATATCCTGTAATGTATCGGCTTCAGTGACCAGATCACGCAATGAAGACAACTCCTGCGTGCCACCCTCTCCATTAAGGGGGAAAGGATCGGCATGACGATGAATATCTTGTTCAGGAGACAACAACGCCTGGCGGTATTCCTGATAAAGCAAGGTTAGTGGGGTATCTGAATCTGGGGTGCCTTCAGTAGCGACTGCGCCATGAACCGGAATAATATCGAACGGATTTTGCTGCTGCTGTTGTTGTTGTCGAAACCAGTCGAGATCGAGATATTCGGTTGTTGTTTCAGGCGAAATGACAGGCTGCAGTGCCGTTTTTTTCTCGCATGGCTCAGGAGACATCGGATTGTCCCGGACAAGACACCAAGAAGATAACCCCCATTCAATCAGGTCCCCTTCATTCAGGCGCATACGGTGATGTGGCTCCACAATCAGGTCATTTACCGTGCAACAATATTCATCGGACAGATTGATTATCCACCATGCCTCTTCGTGGCGAGTCAGGCTGAGAGCAATCTTTGTATCCTCCTCCACATCAAAAACAGGGCTCCATGGCGCTTTGACTGTGAAGATAATCTGTGTTCCTGCAGTGGCGTAAATGGTGCCATCGGTAACTCCGTGCCCCTGTATTTTTTGCAGTCCCCAGGTAATATTTTGTTTCATTACGTATCACTGTATAGAGTGTTTTTTTTAATAGAGTAATTATTTATATTTTTTAGATAAGTAACGCTGATTAATTTGCTTTATCAATATTAATTTTCTCGTAAATATATAATGGTGATTATTGCTGATATGTATTCATGATATGAATTCAATTAACTTTTTGTATTGAAAATCATCATGAAAAAGATACTAACCGTTATATTACATTGCATTCTGTGATATGCATCATTGTTTCAATCTGAGATTTTGATAATTCTATTAATTAGAAATCTTAATCGGTACATTTATATTAATGTATCATTTATATGTTTTTACATCATTAGGTGTAACAGATGGACACTCCTGTTTCACGCAGTGCGCTATATGGAAAGCTAACAAGACCTTTATTTCGGTCTTTAGAATCTGCGACAACGTTCTGTAAATTGCGCGCTAACCCTTATGTCGAACTGATACATTGGTTGCATCAGCTAATACAACAACCAGAGAATGATATTCACAATGTACTTCGACATTACCAAATAACCTCTTCTGATGATGAGACGGCGTTAATTCAGCAATTGAATATATTACCTTCCGGCGCGAGTGTAATTAGCGATTTTTCCCACCACATCGATCTTTCTGTTGAGAAAGCCTGGATGTTGGCAAGTATCCGCTTTGGTGATCAAAAAATTCGTAGTGGTTGGTTACTACTTGCCTGGTTAACCACACCAGAATTATATCGAGTGTTAAAAAAGATCTGTGCGCCACTAGCTGCGCTGCCGGTAGATGAATTGTTAGATACTCTTCCATCTTTAATCACATCATCTCCTGAAATAACAGAAATGCCATATGACGGTTCGGATTTGAATTCTGCTGTTCCGGGGGAAGCAAGTCAGGTATTTCCGAGCGAATCAGCCGGGAGCAAATCCGCATTGGCGAAATACTGCCAGGACATGACAGCACTGGCGCGTGAAGGTGGTATCGATCCGGTCACCGGTCGTGGGCACGAGATCCGTACCATGACGGATATTCTACTGCGTCGTCGCCAGAACAATCCCCTGCTAACCGGTGAGGCCGGCGTTGGGAAAACGGCAGTGGTGGAGGGATTCGCGCTGGCGATTGTTAAGAGTGAAGTGCCGCCTTCATTGCGTAATGTACGGCTGCTGTCGCTGGATGTCGGGGCGTTGCTAGCCGGGGCGTCCATGAAGGGCGAATTTGAATCCCGTCTGAAGGCGCTGCTGGCAGAAGCTGCGCGCTCACCGCAGCCGGTGATTTTGTTTGTCGATGAAGTTCACACCCTGGTGGGCGCTGGTGGTTCATCCGGTACAGGTGACGCCGCCAACCTGCTGAAACCGGCGCTGGCGCGCGGCAGCCTGCGCACCATCGGCGCAACCACCTGGAGTGAGTACAAACGGCATATTGAGAAAGATCCAGCATTGACCCGGCGTTTTCAGGTGTTACAGGTCGCAGAGCCGGAAGAGGTTGCTGCTGTTGAGATGGTCCGCGGGTTAGTCAACACGCTGGAAAAACACCATGACGTCCTGATCCTTGATGAGGCCGTGCGCGCCGCTGTACAGCTTTCTCACCGTTACATTCCGGCCCGGCAGCTACCGGATAAGGCCATTAGTCTGCTGGATACGGCGGCGGCCCGTGTGGCGTTGTCGCTCCATACCCCGCCTGCGAAAGTCCAGTATTTGCGTCAGCAGCTCAACGCTGCCGAACTGGAGCGGGAGTTGTTATTAAAGCAGAAAAAAATGGGTATCCGCGCAGAGCGGGGCGACACACTGGCGACACGGATCGCATCATTGAATACAGACCTTTCTGACACCGAAGAGCGCTGGCAGCAGGAACTGGAGTTGGTTCATACCTTACAAAAACAACGTTCAGCAGAACCTGACGAGCATGACGAAACCGCGTTGCAACAGTCGGAAGTGGCATTAAGAGGTTGGCAGGGCGAAAACCCCGTCGTTTTCCCGGAAGTCAATGCGGCAGTAGTCGCCGCCATTGTCTCCGACTGGACCGGTATTCCCGCTGGCCGCATGGTGAAAGATGAAGCCAGCCAGATTCTGGAACTACCCGCACGTCTGGCGCAGCGTGTTACCGGACAGATGGACGCGCTGGCACAGATTGGCGAGCGTATCCAGACCGCGCGGGCGGGTTTAGCTGATCCGCGTAAACCAGTAGGGGTATTTTTACTTGCCGGGCCGTCTGGTGTCGGTAAGACCGAAACCGCGCTGGCGCTGGCGGAATCTATCTACGGTGGTGAGCAGAACCTGATCACCATTAATATGAGCGAGTTTCAGGAGTCGCATACCGTCTCCACGCTGAAGGGGGCTCCGCCCGGCTACGTGGGCTATGGCGAAGGTGGCGTGCTGACGGAAGCCGTACGCCGTCACCCCTGGAGTGTGGTACTGCTGGATGAAATTGAAAAAGCCCATCACGACGTCCACGAGTTGTTCTACCAGGTATTCGATAAAGGAGCGATGGAGGACGGCGAAGGTGTTCACATCGATTTCAAAAATACCACGTTATTGTTGACTACTAATGCTGGGGCGGAACTTATCAGCCAACTCTGTGAGGATCCGGCGCTGATGCCCGATTCGGCAGGGTTAAAAGAGGCGTTAATGCCAGAGCTACGCAAACACTTCCCGGCGGCTTTCTTGGGGCGTGTGACGGTTATTCCTTATTTACCGCTGGATGAGACGGCGCGTGGCGTTATTGCCCGTCTGCATCTCGATAGGCTGAAAGATCGAATGGTGGAGCAGCATGGTGTTTCACTGGTGTATGGCGATGAACTGATTACGCATATTGTGTCGCGCTGCCCGATGCACGAAACCGGCGCTCGTTTGCTCATCGGCTATATCGAACAACATATCCTCCCACAACTGTCCCGTTACTGGTTGCAGGCGATGACAGAGAAAAAGGCCATTACGCAAATCCGCATTCGTGTTGATGACGATGAACACGTTATTTTTGAAACGGATTAATGGAGCATCCTTATGGCAAAAGAATTAAGTGGCGCACTGTGGGTCAGTCGCTTTCCTGGAAGTTCTTCCACTAATGATTTGCAGGGGACTTTTCGTGCATCGGTAGATAATTTTTTGCGCGCGCTTGGTAATGCGCGTGCAAGGGTCAGTATCTCTGCAACATATCGCCCTCCCGCGAGAGCATATCTCATGCACTGGTCGTGGTTGATTGCTCATGAAACCGTTCAGGCAAAAAACGTCCCGGCTATGGAGGGGGTGGATATTGAGTGGGGTCACCCGACTGAGCAAGCCTCGCTTGAAGCGGCGCAGGCTATGGTCACGGCCTATGGTATGAATAATCTGAATGTCGCGCCTGCACTGAGCTCCAACCATACACGCGGTACTGCGATAGATATGAATATCAGTTGGAGCGGAACATTAACAATTGCGGGGAGCAATGGTCAGAATGTTGCAATTAATACACTACCTCGAACCGGAATGAATGCCCAGCTTCAGGCGGTAGGTCTGGGTTACGGTGTCAGAAAATTTGTTGGCGGCAATACAGATATATCCCACTGGTCAATTGATGGACATTAAATATGACTTTTCGTTATTCGGCGTTGTGGACATTTCTGTTAATGATGTTCGCTTTCTGTGTTCAGGGGGAACCGCCTTTACCACAGGATGTGCAACATTTTCTGAGTAATGCGGAAATGTGCCAGCATCTTACTGATGAATGGGACAGTTCTTTACCAGAGAAGAATAAAAGAGACATCGAAAAGGGGGTTGATACCTGGTGTCCTCCGGCGAAGAAATCACTCCCTGTACTGCGGGAAAAGTACAAAGAAAACAAAGAGATTATAAAAATACTCTCTGCGTATGATTTTTAAACTGTACCGTCGAATCACACCCCGGGTGGTCGTCGGCTGACTGATAAGGAAATGAAGGATTATGGCTATCAACAATAGCGCGCAGAAGTTTATTGCCCGCAACCGAGCGCCCCGAGTGCAGATTGAGTATGACGTTGAGATTTACGGCTCCGAGAAAAAAATCGAGCTGCCGTTTGTCATGGCAGTGCTGGCCGATCTGGCCGGTAAACCACGTGAAGAGCTGCCATCGGTCACCGACCGTAAATTCCTTGATATTGATATCGATAACTTTAATGAACGTATGAAAGCCATCGCGCCGCGCGTGGCGTTTGCTGTCCCCAATACGCTGACGGGCGAAGGGCAGTTAATGGTCGATATCACGCTGGAGAATATGGACGATTTCTCGCCTGCGCAGATTGCCCGTAAGGTGGATGCCCTGAACCAGCTGCTGGAAGCACGTACTCAGCTTGCCAACCTGCAAACCTACATGGATGGTAAAGCGGGAGCAGAAAATCTGATCAACAAACTATTACAAGACCCGACGTTACTGAAAGCTCTGGCCAGCGCGCCAAAACCTGTCGTTCAACAGGAAAGTGTCTTATCAGGTGAAACGGGAACAGCAGACTAACTGCGATTTTATTAAGGAACTTTCATGGTAAACGATACTCTTCTGGCGACTGGCGACCTCTCTGCTGCGCAAACCACTGCCTATCAGGAAACGGAATTTGATTCGCTGCTGGATAAAGCCTTCCGTCCCAAGACTCCTCAGGCTGCAAAGGCAGTTGAGGCGGCAGTTCAGACGCTGGCCCAACAGGCTCTGACAAATACGGTCACTGTTAGTGATGATGCTTATAAAAGTATTGCTGCAATTATTGAGCAGATCGATTTCAAATTAACTGAGCAGATCAAACTAATCCTGAGTCATCCGGAATTTCAGAAACTGGAGTCCTCCTGGCGTGGGATGGAACATTTGGTTTACAACACCGAAACCGATGAAAAATTAAAAATCCGCTTTATGAACCTTTCGAAGGATGAATTGCGGAAAAATATGAAGCGTTACAAAGGGATCGCGTGGGATCAAAGCCCCATGTTCAAAAAGTTGTATGAGGCCGAATATGGGCAGTTAGGCGGAGAACCTTACGGTTGTATTATTGCGGATTATTATTTTGATCACACACCACCGGATGTGGATCTGCTCGGCTCCATTGCCAAAGTGGCAGCCTCAGCCCATGCGCCGTTTATTGCCGGGGCCTCTCCGTCAGTGTTACAGATGGACTCCTGGCAGGAACTGGCTAATCCGCGTGATCTGACCAAAATTGTGACCCAAAACCTCGAATACGCACCGTGGAACTCGCTGCGAAAAAGTGAGGATTCTCGCTACATTGGCCTGACGATGCCACGTTTTCTCTCCCGTTTGCCTTATGGCGCGAAAACAAACCCTGTCGATGAGTTTGATTTTGAAGAAGATGCAGATGGCGCAGACCACAGCAAATATGTCTGGAGCAATGCCGCCTATGCAATGGGTGTAAATATCAACCGTTCTTTCAAACATTACGGTTGGTGTACGTTGATCCGTGGTGTGGAATCTGGTGGAGCGGTGGAAAATCTGCCCTGTCATACCTTCCCGACCGATGACGGCGGCGTGGATATGAAATGCCCGACAGAAATTGCCATCTCTGACCGTCGTGAAGCTGAACTGGCGAAAAATGGTTTTATCCCACTTATCCACCGTAAAAACTCTGATTACGCCGCCTTTATTGGCGCGCAGTCTCTGCAAAAACCGCAAGAGTATTACGATCCGGACGCAACGGCCAATGCCAATCTCTCAGCTCGTTTGCCATATCTGTTCGCCTGTTCACGGTTTGCGCACTTCCTCAAATGTATCGTGCGCGACAAGATCGGCTCGTTCAAAGAGCGTGAAGATATGCAGCGCTGGCTCAATGAATGGATCATGAACTACGTTGATGCCGATCCGGTGAACTCCTCGCAGGAAACCAAAGCTCGCCGCCCGCTGGCAGCTGCCGAAGTGGTGGTGGAAGAGGTGGAGGGGAATCCGGGCTATTACGACGCCAAATTCTTCCTGCGCCCGCATTTTCAGCTTGAAGGGTTAACAGGATCACTGCGTCTGGTGACAAAACTGCCGTCAGTAAAACAGGGTAATGCCTGATTTTTATGAATATTTTAATGAATGATGCCGGGTAATACTCTGGGGGATATATGGCATATGTTTATGGACTGGTAGATTCATTGCAGGGCACTGACATGGTGGGAATGGCGGGGGCAGGAGACAGAAAGGAATGTGTGTTCTTAGTTCAGGTATATGCACATGTGGGGAATACTGGAGCCTGGAAGCAGGGGCGAAAGGTTTTTGGGGATAAATCGATCCCCAGAGGAACCGCAATTGCCACTTTTGTTAACGGAAAGTATCCCTCGAGGCAGAATGAGCATAAGCATGCCGCTTTCTATCTGGAACAGGATAGTCAGTATATTTATGTTATGGACCAGTGGACAGGTAAAACCACGAAAGTCTCTGCACGCCCTATTTCCCGAAAAGGTGGAATGCGCAGCGATGGAACATATCCTGATGCCAGTAATAATGCGGAAGCTTTTTATATTATTGAGTAGAGGATAGATTCAATGGGGACACGTTTTATTTTTTCTCTGTTGTTGGGTTTTATGTTGTTTTATTCACAATTTGTTACTGCGTGGGAAGTCAGTTGCCCCGTGTTTATCAATATAAAATCCTCAACAACAGTACTGGAGCCAGATATATCTGCATCGTGGCAGAGATCTTCCCGCTATGAACCCCGTCTGTGGTTGGACGGGGTAGGGATGTCGCAGGGAAAACCTGAAAATCGGGTGGATCTAAAACCAGAGACAGAGACAATAAAGGGTGAAACCAGGCAAATATGGGATACCACAATGGCCAGTAATCAGAATAGTGAACGTTACTGGGTTTCCTGTATTTATAACCATGGACAGGTTTGGTTATCACAACCGGTCCCTGCATTGGCGACACAGTGCCAGGCATCTTCTTTGCCGGGGCAGCGGGTACCAGGAGAGTCATCGGTATCTGTGACATGTAAATAGAAGTAATACATTCATTTTGTGAATTAATGACGTGCCGGTATCTCATTACCGGAAATTATATAGCCTTCTATTCTTCTGAAATTAAGGAGAGGGGGTTCTGTACGGCCATGGTTTACCTGAATTCATATGCGAAGATAAACCAGGGATTATTTTAAGTAATTCTTAATAAGGAAATGAAAATGGCTTATGATATTTTTCTGAAAATTGACGGCATTGACGGCGAGTCAATGGATGACAAACATAAAAATGAAATTGAGGTGCTGAGCTGGCGCTGGAATATCCACCAGGAGTCCACCATGCACGCAGGTAGCGGTCTGGGATCCGGCAAAGTCTCCGTGACTAACCTGGAGTTTGAACATTACATCGATCGCGCTAGCCCGAACCTGTTCAAATACTGCGCCTCTGGTAAGCATATTCCGAAGTCCATCCTTGTCATGCGCAAAGCAGGCGGCAATCCGCTGGAATACCTCAAATATACCTTCACTGACCTGATTGTGGCTGTTGTTTCCCCCAGTGGTAGTAAGGAGGGTGAGATCGCCTCCCGCGAGAGAGTCGAACTCTCTTTCAGCACCGTGAAGCAGGAATACGTGGTGCAGAACCAGCAGGGTGGCAGTGGCGGCACTATCACGGCAGGTTACGATTTCAAAGCTAACAAAGAAATTTAAGCAATATTTTCCCGGCCAGGTATATAGCCTGTCCGGTTTTTATTATTTGATTTTAAAGGAAATTACAGTGAATAAATGGCGTAACCCCGGTGGGTGGTTATGTGCGGTAGCTTTGTCTTTTGTCTGCCTGCTTTCCGGGTGCAGCATTGACAGCGACGATGTGCCGGAGCTGATGTCACAAAGACTCGATCTGGTGGTTAAGGCTTCCGATAAGGTGAATCCTGACAATCAGAAAAAAGCCGCGCCCATAGAGATACGCGTTTATGAACTGAAAAATGATGCAGCTTTCATAGCGGCGGACTGGTGGTCCCTTCAGGACAATGACAAAGCTGTTCTTGCCGATGATTTACTCCACCGCGACAGCTTTATCTTGCGCCCGGGCGAGGAGAAAAAGCTGCGTCGTGCTCTCAATAAAGAAACCATGGCACTGGGGATCCTCGCCGGCTATCGCAATCTGGGAAAATCAGTCTGGCGGGCCACGTATAAAATTCCTGATCCCCCGGAAAAAAGCTGGTACAGCCGCTTTATGCCGAAGAAAAAAGTCGAACTGGATGCCGGTATAGAGCAAAGCGCTATAGTGATTAAAGAACGGGATGAGTAAATTATGAGTTGGAATAACCGTGTGGTCTGGAGTGAAGGACAATTTTTGCTGCCACAGATGTTTCAGCAGCAGGAACGCTATCTGGAACATATCATTCATTACCGCAGTTTGCCGCTTTCGCCTTTTTTCTGGGGCTTCAGTGAATACGGCATTGATAGTGAGGCGCTGAACATCGGAAAACTGGTACTCACGAAGGCTTCCGGAGTGTTTGCCGACGGTACGCCGTTTAATGCGCCGGGTCACACACCACTACCGCCGCCTCTGACCATCCTACCAGAGCACCTTAACCAGTTGATTTATCTGGCAGTGCCAATACGTACGCCGAACAGTGAAGAAACCAGCTTCGGCAATAACCCGGAATCACTGGCACGCTTTTCGGTGCATGAAAATGAAATCCGCGATGCCAACTCTCTGGGGCGCGGCGCACAACTGTTGCAACTTAGCCACCTGCGCCTGCGACTGTTGCCGGAAAAGGCGGTGACAGATGCGTGGATCGGTTTGCCCCTGACGCGCATTACGACGATACATCCTGATGGACGCATCGAGCTTGACAACGATCTGATCCCGCCGGTGGCAAATTACCAGGCAAGCGCACTGATATGTACGTGGCTGTCGTGGATCAACGATTTGATAAAAATGCGCGCAGATTCACTGGCGCAACGGTTGACGGGCAGCGATAAACACGGCCATGAGGCGGCAGAGGTATCGGATTACCTGCTTCTGCAAATTCTCAATCGTTTCGGCCCCTTACTGATTCATATGGCGAAAACGCCGCTGTCGCCGGAAGTGCTCTATCGGAACCTGTGTGAACTGGCTGGGGAACTCTCTACCTACGTACGGCCACAGACGCGCCGTCCGGAAGAATATAAAGAATATAAGCACCTGACGCCCTATGCCGGGCTGAAATCGGTAGTGGATGAGGTGCAGTACCTGCTGAATGCTGTGCTGATCCGCGGAGCGCAGCGAATCACTCTGGAGGAGGGAACTTACGGTATTCTCAATGCGGTGGTTGAGCCTTCCGAACTGTCAGATTTCAGCTCATTAGTGTTGGCGGTGAAGGCGCATATGTCCGCAGACACCTTACTGCAACATTTTTCGGCCCAGACCAAAATAGGGCCGTCCGAACGCCTGCCGGAATTGATTCGCTCGCACCTGCCGGGTCTTGCTTTACAGGTATTGCCGGTGCCGCCGCGTCAGATCCCGTTCCAGGCTGGCTACATCTATTACGACATCCGCCGCGACAGTGTGCTGTGGGAACATATCGCCCGCTATGGCGGTATGGCGATGCACACCGCCGGAGAATTTCCGGGGCTGGAGTTGGAGTTGTGGGGAGTTCGCGATAAATGACCGACGAGATTCTGACGCCACCTGCGGTGAATACCCTGTCATTCCAGCCATCAGTGGGTGGCACAAAGTCGCCTGATAATGACATCCAGGACAGTCTTCGTGGGGAAGATATAAAGGTGGTGGTTGAAGATGGCCCGGATATGAAGCTTCGTCTGGCCGAAATTACTGCTGCCGTGAATCCTCTACTGGCAGCGGCCAGCCCGTTGCTATGCGCACTGGCGCAAATGCCCCGCGAACTTTCCCCTGGTTTTGTCGAACATTACCGTGTCCTACTGGAGCGTGAAGTTCGTAGATACCAGACGCTGTGTGATCAGGCAAACCTGCGGCGCGAACATGTGCTGGCGGTGCGCTATTGCCTGTGTACGTCGCTTGACGAAGCTGCCAACAACACCACCTGGGGGCGTCGTGGTGTTTGGGCTGGAAAAAGCCTGCTGGTTACTTTTCATGGCGAAAGTGAAGGCGGCATCAAGCTATTTCAGATAATTGGGCGTCTGGCCGCAAGTTTCCAGGAGCACAGCGATGTGCTGGAAATCATATACCACATTCTGGGGCTGGGTTTTGAAGGCCGCTACAGCGTTCGGCCCGACGGGCGTAAGCAACTGGACGATATCCGTCAGCAACTGTTGACCCAATTGGTCCAGCGCCGCGATCCGATAACGCCGACGCTCTCACCGGGGTTTACCGGTGCCGTCAGCGGACGGATGCGGCGGATGCGCCGGATGCCGGTCTGGCTGAGTGCAGGAATAGCTCTGTTGGTGATGCTGACGGTATTTGGCCTTTATAGCCACCGGATGGATCTCGCCACAGAAACCGTACAGCAACGTATCGACGCCATCGGTAAACACCTGCCGCCACCGCCCGTTCCGGTGCACAAACTGCGGCTGAAAATCCTGCTGGCGAACGAAATCGCGCGTGGCCTGCTAACGGTTGAGGAAGATGAGCACCACAGTCGGGTGGTATTCCGTGGCGACACGATGTTTGTACCGGGGCAGAAAACCGTGAATGACACGTTGCGCCCGGTGATTGATAAGGCCGCGCGGGAGATTGCGCGTGTGGGCGGTGCCGTGACGGTGACCGGACATACCGACAGCCAACCGATCCACTCCGCTGAATTCCCCTCCAACCAGGTATTGTCGGAAAAACGGGCGACGGAAGTGGCTTCACTGCTGACGTCCGGTGGTGTTCCGGCCAGCCGGATTCGAGTCGTCGGGAAAGGAGATACCGTACCGGTGGCCGATAACAGCACTAAAACCGGACGGGCGCAGAACCGTCGGGTGGAAATTCTGGTGGTGGAGTGAGAAAAATGAATAATCTGGACTGCAATGCATCGAATCATTCACCGGTATGGGGCGTGACCGAATTTCTTTTCTGGAAATTAGCGCCAAAAAAATGGGGCGGAGGTGTACCTTATGGGCGTTATTTCAAAGATGGCTGGGTAAAACATAACCACCTTCTGATAACGTCGGCTGCCAATACATATAATTTGCCAGCGCCTTTACTGGCTGGTGTGTGTTGGATAGAAGTCGGGGGGGATCCCAGTATTGTAGATATGCTGGCATTTGATGCTCGGACTATTAACTGGAGTGGGCCTGAGTGGATTGATGAACATATCACAATAACTTCGAGACCAGAAAAAACATCTTTTGGTGCAGTGAGTATGCAATTGCGAACCGCAGCCAGAACGCTTGGGCTTGATGAGTCAAAAATGGATACCTCTCAATTGCGTGAACTAGCAAATTGCCTCCAGCATGATATTTTTAATATTCAGCTTGTGGCCAGACATCTTTATCAATTAGCTGAAAGAGATGGATTTCAGTCCTCCTTACCACACCTGACGGAAGAGCAGATAAGAATTATTGGTGCCCGTTATAACCGGGGTATGTCGCTTACCATGGAGAAAATAAAGGAAGATACCAGTTATGGCAATTTTATTGTCAACAACTGGTTGCATTTCTCTAATTTACTCATCGCCCATTAGGAGTCTTCGTGAGAAGAATAATTCAGATATCAGGATGGTTGTTATTCATTATGGGTCTGATCATCATCATGCTTTTTTCCGGGAATGAGTATCAATGGATGCAGGATATGGATCCTTCAATGACAGCGTTGCCTCAGGGAAATGGGAACAGAGAAATAATCAAAATGTTGATTTATTTTATTTTGATAATTGTTCAGATTGCTCTTTATTTTCTTTCAGTAGCCCGTACTGGAAGGATTTTTTCAGCTTGCGGCATTTTGCTATTACTGATTATCG
Source organism: Escherichia sp. E2562 (assembly GCF_005781075.1). Classification (NCBI taxonomy): domain Bacteria; kingdom Pseudomonadati; phylum Pseudomonadota; class Gammaproteobacteria; order Enterobacterales; family Enterobacteriaceae; genus Escherichia; species Escherichia sp. E2562. The sequence goes on from NZ_VATM01000030.1 coordinate 26,339, forward strand.
CATGGAGTTCTGAACAATAATGCAAAAATTTCTCAGTATGCTGTTTTCCCGCCGCGCGCTGGCCATTGTTGGCGTGGTGATGCTGGCGTTGCTGATCTGGTTTATTGGGCCGCTGGTGGCGTTTGACACCCTGCATCCGCTCGCGTCCGTGGGAAGTCGGGTAGTCACCATCGTTCTGTTACTGATGTTCCTCGCACTGTGGCTGGTTAACTGGTCGATGAGCATCATTGGCGTGACGGTTCTGTGCCTTGTCATCGGTTTTGTTTCACCCCTGCTGGCCTTCGGTAATGTTCATCCATTTGCGCCGCTGTGGCTGCGTCTGTCGCTTATCGGCCTGATCCTGCTGTCTTATGCGCTGTATGGCCTGTACCGGCTGTGGCGAGCGCTGCGTCTGGATGAACAACTGCTACGCCGTTTCCTGCATCCGCGTGGGGAAGACGTACCTGTGGCAGGGGAAATTAAAGCCGACCTGCGTACCGTCAGCCATATTGTCACTCGCGCCATCCGGCAACTGAAACAACTGCGCGTAGACCTGCCCGGCTGGCGTAAAGTCCTGGAAGGAAAGCGTTTTCTGTACGAGCTGCCGTGGTTTATGGTTATCGGCAGCCCCGGCGATGGTAAAACCACCGCGCTGCTTAACACCGGGCTACAGTTTCCGCTGGCGGAGCAGATGGAGCAGACCGCGCATATCCTCACCGTGCCGGGCGGCGGCACGCTGCACTGCGACTGGTGGTTTACCAACGAGGCGGTGCTTATCGACACCGCCGGGCGCTATGCCCGCCACGATGATGGCGGTGAAATCAGTGCAACCCAGCGCAACGCAGGGGAATGGCAGGGCTTTCTGGGGCTGCTGCGCAAACACCGTCCTGGCGCGCCGCTGAACGGCGTTATCCTGACGCTAAACGTGGCGGATCTGACCGCGCAGTCCCCGGCGGAACGACTGGCTGCCTGTGCGGCTCTGCGTGCGCGGCTGGCTGAACTGCGTGAGACGCTGGGTATTCGTTTCCCGGTTTATCTGGTTGTCACTAAGATGGATCTGCTGCCGGGCTTTACGGAGTATTTCCGTGGGCTGACCAGTCACCTGCGTGCCCAGGTCTGGGGCTTCACCCTGCCATACAGCCGCAGGCGTCACGCCAGCGATCCGCAGTCGTTGCATGCGCTCTGTGGCCAGGAACTGGCAAATCTGACGCTGCGGCTGGAGCAGGGGCTGGATACCCGGTTGCAGGAAGAGTACGACCTTAAAAGCCGTCAACGGCTCTACCGCTTTCCGCGCGAATTTTCCGCGCTGGGCGCGCCGCTGCTGGAAGCCATTGAACAGATTTTCCTCGATTCAAAATTTGACGCCACCCAGCTTAACAACACCCTACGCGGCGTATTTTTTACCAGCGCCGCACAGGCGCAGGCAGACGCGGTGGCCGATCAGACGGGCATCTGGCAGCGCTTTGTCCGGGCGATCAAAGGGAAAGTGGAGTCACCTTCTCATACCTTACCGGACGGCAACCGCAGCTATTTTCTGCATGATCTACTGACCCAGTTTATCTTCCGTGAAGCACACCTGGTGGAGCCGAATCTTCAATGGGCCTGGCGTTATCGCCTGCTGCGTACTGGCGGGCATCTGCTGGTACTAGCGTTGGCTTTCTGGTTGTGGCAGGGAATGCAGGGCAGCCAGCAGGGTAACAGCGGCTATCTGAATGAAATCGCCAGCAGGACGGTCCAACTGGATGGTGACGTCAAAGCCTATACCGGAAAACCTGCTATGCAGCCTGTCCCAGTCCTGTTGAACCAGGCACGGGCGCTCTCTGCCTGGCCGGGGCTGGACCCGGACTCACCGCCGTTGGACTGGCGTTATGGTCTTTACAGCGTTCCGCCAGTGATGGAGAGCGTGGCATCCTTGTATGACCGCCTGCTGGACCAACTCCTGTTGCCGCCACTGGTGAAGCGCATGGAATATGTGCTTTCAGATGCCATTGCTCGTCAGGACAGCAAAGCCGCGTATGACGTTCTGCATGTTTATCTGCTGCTGAATCTTGATAAAGACCACGAGGACAAATACAACGCAGCGGAGATCCACACCTGGGTACTGAACGATCTGGAAAACCGCGATAGCGTGGCGGAGTTCGGCGGCCGTGCAGCGGTGCTGGAACATATCGACGCCCTGTTTGACGGCAGCCGCGTGGTGCATTCGCCTTATGACAAAGATGAGGGACTGATCCGCATGGCGCGGGCTTTCCTTGACGGTCATACCAGCACCGAGCGTATCTATACTCGAGCCCTGGCTTCCATGGAGAGCGAAGCACCGCAGGAGTTTTCGCTGGTTCGCGCGGTGGGCGCGGATGCGGGGACGGTTTTTGTCCGCACGGATGGCGCGCCGCTGGATAGGGGCGTGCCCGGCATCTTTACTCGCGAAGGCTACCGGGAACTGTTCGACAAACGGCTGTCGGAGTTTGTCGCCTCCGCATCAGCGGACGACGCTTGGGTAATGGGCCGGGAAAACGCGCAAAAAAAAACGACTGATATTGTGATGAGCCAGTTGCCGGGGCAGGAACTCCCTGTTACCCGTGAGGTACGCCGCCTGTACCTGGCTGAATATGCCCGCCACTGGCAGGATTTTCTGGCTAGTATTCACAGCATCAACAGTGCCGGCGAAGACAGTAGTCCCGGACTGGCGTATGACCTTCAGGTGCTTCGCACACTGGCCTCGCCTGACTCACCTCTGATGCGCCTGAGTAAAGCGGTGGTGGAGCAGACCACGCTGGTACCGCCGCTGGATGCGCAGGCCAGACAAAAACAGATGGCCCAGCGCGCGCAGGACCGGCTCTCCGGTAATGCGGGTAAAGCAGTGCAGACGGCAAAGCTGTTGCAGGATATCCACCCGGAAGAGCGGCTGGAAAAATCGCTGGTGGATGACCGTTTCGCCGCCCTGCGGGAAGTGGTTTCCGGGCGGACGGACAGCGGACAGGGCGGCGGCGCACCGCAGTTAAATTCGCTACTGACGATGCTCAATGAGTATTACACCCAGCTCACCATCGCCGACAGCGCGCTAGCGGCGAGCACCCTACCGGGGCGCATTTCGGCGGCGGATAAACTACAACTGGAAGCGGCAAAACTGCCCGCACCGCTGAAAAATATTCTGCTGGATCTCACGCAGCAGGGAACGCGAAAGATCAACGCCGGCACCGGTGAAGTGCTGAACGCGCAGATGGAAGCGGTGATCGGCGATGAGTGCCGTGATGCCATTGACGGGCGCTACCCCTTCACCGATAGCCCGCAGGAAGTCAGCGCGGACGATTTTAACCGTATCTTTGCTAGCGGCGGTGTGCTGGATGCCTTCTGGACGAAGCAACTGGCCCCGCTGGCGGATACCGCCAGCAACCCGTGGCGCTACAAACCGACCGAAGGCAACATGACCTTACAGGGACCGGACCTGATGCCATTTCAGGAGGCGAAACAGATCCGCAGCGTTTTTTTTAATGGGGAAGGCGGGAAAAAGTTTTCCTGGGCGATGCAGGTCCGCGTCGTGGATATGGACCCTGCAATCACTGAACTGGTGATTGATATCGACGGCCAGGTGCTGCGTTACGCTCATGGCCCGGTCAGGCCGCTAAAAGTGAACTGGCCGGGGCCGCGCAACGGCTCAATGGCAGAAATCACCGCCAGCCCGCGCATTCGCCAGGACACCTCAACGCTACTGACTAATGGACCGTGGGCGCTGTTTCACCTGCTGGATGCGGGTAAGTCGCAGGAGACGGCGGTACGGGGAACACAGCAGGTGGAGTATAACTTCGACGGGCGGCGGGTGGTGCTGGAAATCACCGCCGGACGGGATTTTGACCCGGTGGATCGCGAGCTGCTGCAAAACTTCAGTTGCCCTACGAGGATTCTCTGATGCGCCGTGCTACGGCAGTATCGGCTCCGGCGATGTTTGGCAGACTACCGGATCAGCGGGACTATGTACGCTGGCGGGTGAGTGCGAACGAAGGGCAGGTGTGGCAGGCGTGGCTGAACCAGCAGACGTGGCTGGGGCAGGGGCGGCATATTGTTCTGCCGGAAGGAACGGATGATGCGAAGGCCGGAATAAATGACGGTTGGATGCACCTGTCACCGCGTGAGAAAACGGCGCTGCCGGAACACCACCCATTGCCGTGGAGTTTTGTTCTGTCGCCGGGATTTTTATCCATTGGCGGGCGTGATGAGTGGCTGACCGGAGTATTGACCGCATCGCGAGACAGTACGGGCAGACCGTGGCCGCTGGTGATTTACCAGCGTGCCGGGCGAGAATGGCTGGAAGAGAGCCTGGATGACACGCAGGGCTGGCTGTACTGGCTGGCGCAGTTGACGGCAGCTCATGTCTCACCACAGACAGAACGCTGCGGGCGACTGGCGGAGCAGACCGACCAGTTGTGGGCGCTATGGCGACCGGGGCCGCGCTGGGCGCAGTGGCTACGCGGCTTACGACGTGTTCCGCAGCGTAGCCGGGAACTCACCGGCTTGCCGGACGCACCAGTAGTGGAACTGCCCGGTGTGCGCCACCTGCCGTGGCCGAGATGGCCAGAGAAAATACTAACGCAGGCACAACAAGGGCAAGGCTGGTTCTGGCAGCAGAACAGTGAAGGGCGGTATGTGGATGCGCTTCGGCTGGATATCCGGCCGCATTAAAAATAATCAGACAAGGAGTAGTGAATCATGGGGTCTTATGATAAAGCCTGTAATAACACTGGTGCAGTCAGGTTTGTACAGCAATATCTGAAAGAATGTGAATTAATCGCTAAGCAACTTGATGTGCCTGTGGAAAATATCCTGGGGCTTGCTGCAAAGGAGTCCTTTTACGGGCAGGGTAGAATCGCGACAGAATACAATAACTACTTTTCCATGCATGGTCCGGCTCCTTTACAGTCAGGACAGGTTCACCCGCTGGGGAGTAATCAAGTGTGGGTTGCCACTTATACCTCTTTTTCAACTAGCGGAAAGTCCTTTGCAATCCGATTTGGTAATGCGGTCAGAAATAAAAAATCTCCGGAGCAATTTGCGCAGGCATTAATTGATTCTGGCTTTAATTCAGGTAAAAGCAGTAATGGCGGCTATACCGGTTACGCCAGTGAGTTAGTGGGAGGTGATTAATATGGTTAAGCAGAGAATAACATGTCCTGTAAATTAATATCAGCATTGCTTTTCATGGTCGTGTCCGTGAATTGTTGTGCTGAAATTCTTATCAGGAATGTGCCGCGGTTTGATCTAACGAATGTTAACCAGTCAGGTCTTACTGAAACACAGGCGCAGGCATTATTGGTTTTTTCACTAAAAAATGAAAAATATAATGTGGAATTGCCTGGGGTTTTTCTTGACGGTTCTCTGAAAGATAAAAAAGGTAACCCGTTTCATCCTGGGTATTTTAGTTTTGGGGTAGGTTATGATTCTCCTTCCGCCGGTGCGACAGATGTGTGGGGACTATTTTCAGTTAGCCCTGTAACTGGTGATATATGGGAAGAGTATTCATGCAGGAGAATCTCATTTCCCGCGCTGCAAAAAATACAAAAAGGAATAATGAAAAAAACCGGAGCAACGTTTGCCAGTGAAGTGGTTCAGCGCCGGGGGCTGGGTTGTACGGATGAGTAGTACATGTCATGGAATTGCCTGCCGTGACCGTGCTGGC
>NZ_VATM01000031.1:0-1732 GCF_005781075.1 Escherichia sp. E2562
ATCAGACAATCTGTGTGAGCACTGCAAAGAACGCTTCTTTAAGGTAAGGAGGTGATCCAACCGCAGGTTCCCCTACGGTTACCTTGTTACGACTTCACCCCAGTCATGAATCACAAAGTGGTAAGCGCCCTCCCGAAGGTTAAGCTACCTACTTCTTTTGCAACCCACTCCCATGGTGTGACGGGCGGTGTGTACAAGGCCCGGGAACGTATTCACCGTGGCATTCTGATCCACGATTACTAGCGATTCCGACTTCATGGAGTCGAGTTGCAGACTCCAATCCGGACTACGACGCACTTTATGAGGTCCGCTTGCTCTCGCGAGGTCGCTTCTCTTTGTATGCGCCATTGTAGCACGTGTGTAGCCCTGGTCGTAAGGGCCATGATGACTTGACGTCATCCCCACCTTCCTCCAGTTTATCACTGGCAGTCTCCTTTGAGTTCCCGGCCGGACCGCTGGCAACAAAGGATAAGGGTTGCGCTCGTTGCGGGACTTAACCCAACATTTCACAACACGAGCTGACGACAGCCATGCAGCACCTGTCTCACAGTTCCCGAAGGCACCAATCCATCTCTGGAAAGTTCTGTGGATGTCAAGACCAGGTAAGGTTCTTCGCGTTGCATCGAATTAAACCACATGCTCCACCGCTTGTGCGGGCCCCCGTCAATTCATTTGAGTTTTAACCTTGCGGCCGTACTCCCCAGGCGGTCGACTTAACGCGTTAGCTCCGGAAGCCACGCCTCAAGGGCACAACCTCCAAGTCGACATCGTTTACGGCGTGGACTACCAGGGTATCTAATCCTGTTTGCTCCCCACGCTTTCGCACCTGAGCGTCAGTCTTCGTCCAGGGGGCCGCCTTCGCCACCGGTATTCCTCCAGATCTCTACGCATTTCACCGCTACACCTGGAATTCTACCCCCCTCTACGAGACTCAAGCTTGCCAGTATCAGATGCAGTTCCCAGGTTGAGCCCGGGGATTTCACATCTGACTTAACAAACCGCCTGCGTGCGCTTTACGCCCAGTAATTCCGATTAACGCTTGCACCCTCCGTATTACCGCGGCTGCTGGCACGGAGTTAGCCGGTGCTTCTTCTGCGGGTAACGTCAATGAGCAAAGGTATTAACTTTACTCCCTTCCTCCCCGCTGAAAGTACTTTACAACCCGAAGGCCTTCTTCATACACGCGGCATGGCTGCATCAGGCTTGCGCCCATTGTGCAATATTCCCCACTGCTGCCTCCCGTAGGAGTCTGGACCGTGTCTCAGTTCCAGTGTGGCTGGTCATCCTCTCAGACCAGCTAGGGATCGTCGCCTAGGTGAGCCGTTACCCCACCTACTAGCTAATCCCATCTGGGCACATCCGATGGCAAGAGGCCCGAAGGTCCCCCTCTTTGGTCTTGCGACGTTATGCGGTATTAGCTACCGTTTCCAGTAGTTATCCCCCTCCATCAGGCAGTTTCCCAGACATTACTCACCCGTCCGCCACTCGTCAGCAAAGCAGCAAGCTTCTTCCTGTTACCGTTCGACTTGCATGTGTTAGGCCTGCCGCCAGCGTTCAATCTGAGCCATGATCAAACTCTTCAATTTAAAAGTTTGATGCTCAAAGAATTAAACTTCGTAATGAATTACGTGTTCACTCTTGAGACTTGGTATTCATTTATCGTCTTGCGACGTTAAGAATCCGTATCTTCGAGTGCCCACACAGATTGTCTGATAAATTGTTAAAGAGCAGT
>NZ_VATM01000032.1:0-10244 GCF_005781075.1 Escherichia sp. E2562
TCATGCTCTGGATTATTTAAATCTTTCAGTGGAAATTTTTCCTCAAAGGCTTTATTAATCCGCCCCTGATTTCCTTTTACAGCGAATAAATAATCACCTCCCTGTTTTTGTATCTTCTCTGCAATATCTTTCTGGCACCCCATCGCATCAGTTGTGATAATTTTTCCTTTAATATCCAACATGTTAAGAAGTTCAGGGATAGCTGTGATCTCATTAGATTTCTCATCTGTCTTGATCTGTCCGATGACCAGACTGTGCATTGTTGAGAACGCACTAATGACATGAATCGCTCCCTTGCGGCGACTCTTGTCATAAGAATGCCGGAGCGTTTTTCCATCAATTGCAATGACGTCTTTATCATTTGATGAATGGCAGTCACGCATCCAGTTAATAAAGCACTCGTGAAATTTTGCAGGACTGATACAGGATACAACTCTGGCAATGGTATCGTGAACAGGAATACCATTTTCAAAATCACCATATTGCTTCAAAAAATCGAGATGTGTTTCCCCAAAATCCTCTATATCTTCCCATCCTTCTGCACCAGAAATAACGGCACAAATAGTCAACAGTAGAATATCCGATAATTTATGTTCCACTTTCCAGGCTTGTCTGTAATCGGGAATAATAGAAATATGTTCCATCAATTTTTTAAGTTCCATTTTGTTCTCCTTAATTATGTAAGGAATATTTGATCATGTATAAGCAATAAAAAACAGTTTTAGGTAATAAGGAATATCTCAATTATTAAACATAAAATGCGAATTATTTAGTACAAAAAGTGTACTTCTGATGATCTTTCCCTGCCATGCCGTACGCCCGCAGGTGTCATATCCCTGCTCCTGCATATACACCGCATGGTTCAGCGGTGTCTGCGCCAGCCAGCTTTCCTCATCCTCCGGGCGGTAACGCCGGTTTTTTTCAAGGCCCGCGGGAGAATGACTGAAGTCCATCCGGTGACTGTTGCTGCGGTAGCCCTATAGCTTAAATAAGATGCTATTTATAATAAATAATACCTGCCTCCTCTGTAATTAAAATCACATAACTTGGCTTTTCAGTAAACAATGGGGATATGATAAAAGGCCTTGAATAGCCCGATGCCATATCAACTTCCCCCTTCAAATAATCTAACAAACTTCCTTTTAAACTCGAAACTAAATTCTCTCGAAAAAAACATTCCTTCCCTTTTTTTACGACAATATTAATTGCTATATAGTATTCATCATCAGTCATCAAAAGGCCCAACTCAGAAAAATCACTCACCCAGAGAGCATCCCCCCCCCTACGGATAACATCACGCATAGAGAAAAAAATCTTTTCTTTATCTAAAACATTAAAATCTCTTTTCTCTGCCGCCAATCCTGCGAAAGAAAATTTATTTTTCATAACAATCCTTATTTAACAAATTAGTTAGGTATATCATAAAATATATGCCCATCAGTACCATTATTATAATATTTTATATGCGAAAGATCTAAAAACCCTTCTTGTTGTGCCGAACGCATATGTTGCTCATATCCTTTAGGATATTTAGATGCACCATCAGCCCTTCCGGAATTGGTATTCATTGAATAACGATTCATATTTCCTTGAGCTTCATTCAAGAATACTTTTGCATCAGTGCTTGACTCCACCCTTACCTGAAACTTCTCACCATTACTAATAGCCTCTTTCATAGCCTTAACTGCTTCATTCCATTCCTTAGAGCCTCTTTTTAAAGGTTTTAATTGTTCAGATACATTGCCATTTTTACCTAAATCATCGGCTTTCCCTTTATAGAAACTTAAAGGGCAACCGATCAACCCCCACGGATCACACCAGCCCACCGGGTCATGTACATACGACTGCGTATTCATCCCGCCGCTCAGTTTCAGCGGGTCCTGGCTTAAATACTGCCCCGTTCCGGCATCGTAGTAGCGGTGTAAATTATACCACAGTCCGCTCTCCTCATCCTGCCACTGGCCCATGAACCCCGCATCACAGCTTTCACGCTCACTATCCGGCGAGTCGTTTGCTGCCGGAAGCCCCCACAGGCTGCGCTATTTCGTCCACACCTTCTGACCGTTCGCGCTGTACATCTCCTGCGGAGCACCGTTCGGGCCGGTCACTATCGGGTAAAAATAACTTCTGTCATCATTCGCCGCCCGGCTTTCCTTCGCCAGCAGTTCAAATCTGCCCCGGTAGTGCCACTGCTCCCGCAGCGCCGGGCTGCCGTCTGCGTACCGTTTCTCACTGGCGGACAGCACCATGCCCAGCCACTGGTAGCGTATTTCGCTGATGGCGTGCTGATGTTGTTTCCACGTCGCCCGGATAACGCAGCGTTTCGCGGTCCTTCTGCCAAAGGCGTCGTAGCTGTACTGCCATACTTCACCGTCTGGTGTCTTTATCTCGCGCAGCCGGTCAAAGTCATCCCAGCGGTAGCGCCACACCTGTGGACGGAAGCCGCGTTTTTGTTCGGTGCGCTTTGTCACTCTGCCGCAGCCGTCGTATTCGTAGCGGCTGTCGCCCGCCTGTGTCACACATTCTTTATGGTACTGGTGCTGCGACAGAATGCCGTTTATCCGGCTTTCCGCTATCTGCTCGTTTACCGTATAGCGGTAGCGTTCTTCCTGCGTCGGGCCGTCGGCGTCCAGCCGCAGCACATTGGTTATCTGGTCGCGGGCGTCGTACTGATAGTGCGTTTCCCGCTCCGTACGCGTTTTCGACCACACCTCATGCCCGGTCAGGCGGCCCGATTTATCCCACGCGTAGCGATGTTCGCCCAGCGGTCGCCATGACGCCACGCTCTGGTGACTGCCAGCCAGCCGCTCTGCGCCCTGTTTTTGCCATGCCGTACGCCCGCAGGTGTCGTATCCCTGCTCCTGCATATACACCGCATGGTTCAGCGGCGTCTGCGCCAGCCAGCTTTCCTCATCCTCCGGGCGGTAACGCCGGTTTTTTTCAAGGCCAGAGGGGGAATGACTGAAGTCCATCCGGTGGCCGTTGCTGCGGTAGCCCGTCAGAATGCCCGAAGCATCATATTCTCTCTGTGTTTCCCCGTCCGGTGTTGTGGTGCCCGCCAGCCTTCCGGCTTCGTCATAGCGGTACTCCGTGCGCTGGCCGTCCTGCTCTTCCGCCACCAGGCGGTGACGTTCGTCCCACTCCAGTTTTACCTCGCTGGTGAGCGTATAGCCTGTTTCACTGGCATCACTGCGCTCATACACCTGCGCGCTCACCATCCGGTCATAACGGTCATACTGATAACAGAGTTGCTGATGGTCGCCGCTGATGGTCGTCACCCGGCCATAGCCATCCCGCGCATAGCGCCACACGCTGCCGTCCGGGCGGTGTTTTTCAGCCAGTCTGCCCTGTTCATCGCGGATATAGACGGTTCTGCGCCCGGACCAGTCCTCCTCCCCGGCCATCTGGCCCGCCGCATCGTAGTGCAGCCGCCACTGCTGGTTGCCGCTGCGCGTCAGTTGCGTCAGCCTTGCAGCACCATCGTAGTGGCAGAGTATCCGTTGCCCGCCTGCATCCTCCACTTCCCGCAGCAGGTCAAATGCCCCGTGGCGGTAGCGCGTGATCTGACCCATTGCCCCGGTGTGGAGGGCGATTTTGCCTTCACCGTCATAGCGGAAGGTTTCAGCGCCGCCGTCGGCCCGGATAACCGCACTCAGTTTCTCATGCGGATTGTCAGCACCGGGGCGGTACTGCCAGTTCATGCTGCGCCCTTCCGCATCCACCAGCCCCGTCAGCCGCAGCCAGCGGTCTTCCGTGTAATGGGTCGTGCGGCCTTCGGCATCGGTATGGGAAAGCAGGCCACCGTGGGCGCTGTAGCTCCACTGTTCGTGGCTGCCGTCCGGGTATGTCACTTCCTTCAGTAGACCGTCTTCAGTATGACGGTACTGCCAGTTCTGCCCGTTCACCTCCCGGCGGATAAGGTTCCCTTCGGCGTTATAGCGATACGCCGCCGTGGTGCGATGGTCCTGGTATGCCGTAACCTGGCCGAACTCGTCCCGCTGCCATTCACGTTTGCGCCCGTTCTCGTCGGTTTCGCTCAGGATACGCCCGGCGTAGTCGCGTTTTATCTGCGTGATACGCCCGCCCGGCTGGCGGATACACAGCGGCTGGTCGTATTCGTTACGCTCCCATTCAGTGATACGCCCCAGCGGGTCACGCTGTTTTTTCAGCAGCCAGGATTCATCGAACCACAGCGTGGTGGTGGCTCCGGTGGCGTCGGTATAATCGGTTCTGCGCTCATCCGGGAAGTAGCGGAAGGTGTCGTTATACAGGCCTTCCTGTGTGCCTGTGGCAGTCACCCGGCCTTCATCGTCATAGCGCAGGTGGAAGTGCGTCGGGCCATTGTCGCGCCAGGAACTCAGCCAGCCCTGTTCGGTATAGGTATAGTGCAATGCACCATTAAAGCGGGTCTGTACATCACGCAGCCGCTGCTCATCGCCGTGGCTGATATAGTCGTAACGCACCAGCTCGCTGCCGTCTGACTCGTCGGTCACACGGAATATCTGCCCCTGCGGGCCACACATCACCCGCAGACTCAGGCCGCTACTGTGGGTTACGTTTGTCAGGTGGCCGATGGCGTTATAGGTGAAGCGAATTTCGTTGCGGTTGCGGTCTTTTATTACTGTTAGCCGCAGACGACGTGCGCCGGGGGAGATGGGCGTAAAGATATAACCCAATTGTGAGTATTCGTCGAAAATAATAGCCCGCTCACGGTTTCCCAGGAGCCGATAGTGCGGAACAAGCAGGTTACGGCTGTTGAATGGTTCTTGCTCCGTGCAATAGGCCGGACATAATCCCTCAGCATCAAAGTAGGTGACGTTTTTCCCGTTGCTATCGAACTCCAGAAACTGCGACCAGTTACACAACCAGCGACTGCCCAACAAACCACTAACCGGATGTCGGCCTGTATAGGCGCGTTTCAGCGTCAGTGGTAAAATATGCGGATAGTTGAAATCAGTTCGGTAATCCAGATATTCACCCGTTCCGGTATCCACTGGATCGCTGAACCCCTGACTGATACGCTCATTGGCGGCTCTGTTTAACTGCTTTGCTCCCCATAGAGCTGTTAACACTTCCAGACTTGATACAACAGATTGCTCCAGCACCGTCATATCAGCATTAATCGGCCCATACTGTCCGGTCGTCTTATCAGCCGTGATGGTTTTACATCCTTCCTGAATAACTGCCGAGCAGGTAATTTTATGGCCCTTACGGGCCAGCGGCAGGCTGTTGACGGAAATAATTTTGCTCCCTTCCACTATCTGTGGAGGAGGACTGTCCGGATCCTTACTACATTCAACCGGATCAGTGACGCGAGCTACCGCTTTTCCTTCAAAAAAAACATTAGGTGAGCCTTCTACAATCTGTCCGGTTTCAGATGCCCAGCGGGAACCAATTACCATCGCTGCGCCACCGACAAATCCACCAGCTAATCCCCCGGCCCCGGCAGCAACGGTGGCAGCCAGCACACCCAATGCCGCGCCCCCTGTAGCGACAACCAGAGCCCCCACTGCAATCCCTACAATAAGTCCACCGATTAACCCACCAATAGCACCCAGAAAGGAATTGTTATGAACAATGTGATGACCCACACACGCCGGTATATCTGTTGGGCCGGAAACAGCGTGATCTTTACCCCAGGTATCCATGAACCAGTCACCTGCTTTGGTGCCCAGCCATCCCCCCAGCATCCCACCAGCCAGTCCGGCAATCAAAGGGCCTCCAAATCCTGCAACGGCTTTGGCTATTCCGGCTGCACAGGTATTTGCTGCTGCGGCTGCCAGTCCTACCTTTGCCGTTGTTCCCACCATACTGACAGCCATTATTCCAGTACTGGCAATATGTCCTGTGGTAGCAATACTCTCCACTGTTTCGGCATTACTATCCCGTTGATCCGGCTCCGCTAACTTCTCCTGCGCGCTTTTTTCCGTCATCTGTTCGTCCTTCCCGCTGAACTGGCTGGTTTATTTATCCTGTGGCATTCCAAAACAAAAATTCAATAATGCTCCCCGCATCGCTTTACGATCCTCCTCTGCCAGCGCCTGTGTTGAGGAATAGGTCAGCGTCAGTACTTGTCGCTCGTTCAGGATTACCAGCAGCAACTGCTGTATCATCACCCCCTTGTTATCCCAGCTAAATTCCCAGTATTCCGCCGGGCGCTCCTGTACATGACAGCGTTCTTCGACGGTGAACACCATTTTCGACAGTTCGGTACGGAATTTCTTTTTCTGCACCGCCAGATAGTCATCAAACTGCGCACCATCCGGCAATATTTCACGGGTAACAACAACATTCGCCCCGGCAACAGCACTCAGTACCGGGGTCAGAATATTCATGCTGCTGTCCTGCCAGTTTCCCGGCAGAGTGAAATGCCCTTCATTAATGAGATATTGCATTGTTATTTTTCCCTGAAAATTAATGAAATGAATCACTGTGGATTCAGCGCCAAGTGAGTGGGTCCATCGAGGGTGATAGTGCCGTCTGAATTCATAACGAGAGTGCTTTTTCCGACAGTCAACTTTATCTGCGTTGCTGCGGTAAGGTGTATCGCCCCGGTTTTTGACGTGATGGTGATATTCCCTTCTACCGTCTCCGTGCAGGTTCCCGTCTCCACTTTTATCTCACGATTGCCTGTTTTCACTGTCAGTGATTGTTTACCCTCAGTCACTGTAATATCCCGATCTCCTTTAATGGTTTCGGTATGCTTGCCATCAACAAATTCTGTGCGATCGATTTTTACCGTGGATGTTTCGTTATGAATGATGGTTTTCGTTCGATCTGCCTTTACCGTGTGGGTTTCATTGTTTTTTACCGTAGTATTCAGGTCTTTTTCCGCGTGGAACTTCACTTCTTCCGCACCCGTTTTATCATCGAAGCGCAGCATATTTCCGTTAGTCGGCCCTCCCTGCAATGAGTGGCTGAATATCCCACTCTGCGACGCCATGCCCGGCAGCCCCCACGGCGGCATGGTGTCCTGGTTATAGGTGCGCCCCACGATGATGGGCAAATCTGGATCGCCGTTTTTGAAATCCACCAGTACCTCCTGGCCAATACGCGGGATCTGGATCATGCCAAATCCTTTCCCTGCCCACGGATAGCTGACACGGACCCAGCAGGAGCTGTTTTCGTCATTGTTACCGTAACGATCCCAGCCAAACTGCACCTTCACCCGGCCATATTTATCCGTCCAGATTTCCTGCCCCGCCGGGCCGGTGACGATGGCGCTCTGCGGGCCTTTGGTGTGGGGTTTGCTCAGGGTTCGTTGTGGGCGGTAAACTTCGCTGGTGGGGTGTAACTCAAAGCTGGTTGAGTAAGTAAAATGCTGATCCTGGCCACTGTGCTGCGCGTTGTCCTGCACAAACAGCGTGGTCTGTACCAGCAGGTACTCCTGATTCACTTCTGCGGTCGGGTAGTTCTCCAGTGTGAAGGTATAGCCCGTCATCAGTGTGCGGATGTTGCCACCGCCATGCACCCGGCTCCCGGGGCTGCGCTGTTCTTCCATGCGGATGCGCGTCAGCATCTCGCCTTCATCCTTAGTGAAGTAGTCTCCCGGCCATTCGTAATGTTCGAAGTCTGCATGACCGGTTTCACGCGGATTTGCCACCGTGTTCACCAGTAATGAGCGGGGCTTCATAAAATCAAAATCGTCCAGTACCCACTGCCCGGTACGCAAACTTTCATTGGCCGTGATGGTATGGATAAACTCCTTATCCAGCTTCAGTCCTTCCTGGTGCCACTCCACCAGCGGTGAGTCCGGACATGCTTTATGGCCATTGATGGCATCCGCCAGTACCAGCGTGTGGCTGTTCTCGCTGTGCTCAAACCACCAGTAGATGCCCCATTCCTGCATCAGGCGCTGGATGAAATCAAAATCAGTTTCACCGTACTGCACCTGCCAGGTGCGCGTCGGGTAATTTTCCACCAGCCGCTTTTCTACCGGAAAGGAATATTCATCCAGTACTTCATCGAGAATATCCACCACGGTTTTATTCTGGAACGCTTTGTAGTCACTGGTATGGGTGAGCAGTTTTACCCACGGTTCGATACGCAGTTCGTACACCACCGATCGCCCCTGATGACCTGCAACTCGCGCCGCTGTTACCAGCCCGCGGATATATCGTTTGCCACCACCGTCCAGTTCGATATTGACGCACAGATCTTTGCCCACCATGGGTTTAAGCGGGAGGTTAGCTGCGGAGGAAACATAGCCCAGATTCAGGGTATCCGGGGTTTTAAGCTGCACCACGTAGCTGAACAGTCCACCCAGCGTTTCTTCGCCATCCAGACTGGCAAACAGCAACATTTGTGGCGGTACGGCGCTGCCGCTTACTGTCACGTTATGCCCCCCCGGCCCCCCCACAGCACCGGAGACAAAAGAGGATATAACATCCTGCGCCACATCCATCGCGACTGTCGCTCCGGTAGCCGCTGCTGCGGCCTGAGCTGCGGCTACCGCCGCTTTCACCAACCCAGACGGTTCTGGCAATGCACCAAATAGATCCATTACTGCCTGTTCTGCCATCTGTTCTGCCGCAACTGCGGCGGCTGAATCTGTGCTAATACCACCTCTTTCACCCGTTACAGGCGGCGTGGTAATCGCAGGCCCTCCACTCCCAACAAATTTATTGCCTGTGGTTACAAAACCCATCGTTTTTACTCCTTATTCTTTAGTACAATATTTCCCCGGACAGATATAATTCTGAATTTAATTCACTTATTGTTTCGTTCCACCATTAGTGACACGGTCGGGAACATAATGGACGCTGATAATAAAATGTTTTTCACCACCCTTAATTGCGGCTTTTAGTACTCTGAAAAATTTCGGTTCAACTTCAATGCAACCATGGCTATAACCCTTGGTAGAATCATGAATATAAAAACCACCTCTTGAACCATCACAGGCTTTTTTGGTTTGATCATCAGCTGGCTCCAGTCTGGCCCGGTTATGCCCCCATTCTGACCACAGGCATCCCCCTGGTTTTTCCTCCGGGATAGTCGTCCATCCCCATGAAGGTTTAAGTTCACAATTCTGTTTTATGTTTGCTTCCCCCTGAAACAGTACATATATTTTGTAATTACCTTCAGGTATAGCTCCATTTTCAATACATTGTTTATCTGGTTTCTGATATTCAACTGTTACAGAAAAATGTTCATCCCCATAAACCTCATCTTTATATCCAGTTGTCGCCTTAAAGGTTTTACCATCAGGCCACTTCAGCATTTGTCCGTCATAAGTCAGTGTCACACTCATCGTTTTCTCCTTTTATTTTGCCTCTCCCCTGCGACAAAGAAGATACAAAGCCAGTTTTTCCCTCGAACAAGCCCCAAATCAGATGACAGAATCAAATCCATTACTTTATTTCTGTCCATAGAGAAATATCCTTGTTGTAAAAATTATTCGAATTAAGCAATTATGCAATAATTATTTTTTAGGAAGAAGCCCTGAATAATATATGAAATAATAGAATCATCTGCATTTCACAGTATTTCCCTTAATGTGAATGCTATTTTAATTATAAGGAGATCACCTTGTTCATAACGATCCACTGGACAGGCTAGTATGCATTTTGCAAGCCTGTTATATTCAATAATATAATTTTTATTTACAACATAAGCAGGGGAAATACAAATCATAAACATCCATAAGACAAGTAAAATATCTAACCATAAAAAAAATCACAATCTATTATTTTATTCACCAGTAATATTTACCCACCCGGCCAGTCACAGCCTATAAAAACAGCCAGTCTGTTATTTTTTATCTTGGATGATTCTGAGGATATAACCAAATCCTGCGTTCGATTTTTTTCAAGGGGGAATTTCCCTTCCTGAAGATGATTCTTCGGGTTAGTCAATGCCTCTCCTGGTCCCTGAGTTAATAATACGCTAATGTAATGTGCGAAAGTATAAAAGCAGCCGCATTGCTGTATATTCTTTTTTACTGTAAATTCAGCATTCAGAATAAGCAGATTATTTACATAACGAAGTTTTAGCGGTTTGATATTTACACATGCTCTCAGAGAACTATAAATAGGAATATCGGATATATTCCTTGTGGGTGCTGACTGAAGCTCCATACTTAACAATCCAACAACTAGTACCAATACTATTCTCATTAACATAATTTATACCCCTTCAGCCACAGTGCATCCACATACCGCCCCTCGCTGTTCTGCTGCCAGAACCATCCATACCCTTGTTGTGCCAGCGTTAACATTTTTGCTGGCCAGCACGGTCACGGCAGG
>NZ_VATM01000033.1:0-4185 GCF_005781075.1 Escherichia sp. E2562
TGCCAGGCATCAAATAAAGCAGAAGGCCATCCTGACGGATGGCCTTTTTGCGTTTCTACAAACTCTTCCTATCGTCATATCTACAAGCCATCCCCCCGTAGATACGGTAAACTAGCCTCGTTTTTGCATCAGGAAAGCAGCTATGAACCACTCCTTAAAACCCTGGAACACATTTGGCATTGATCATAATGCTCAGCACATTGTATGTGCCGAAGACGAACAACAATTACTCAATGCCTGGCAGCATGCAACCGCAGAAGGACAACCCGTTCTTATTCTGGGTGAAGGAAGTAATGTACTTTTTCTGGAAGACTATCGCGGTACGGTGATCATCAACCGGATCAAAGGTATCGAAATTCATGATAAACCTGATGCGTGGTATTTACATGTAGGAGCCGGAGAAAACTGGCATCGCCTGGTAAAATACACTTTGCAGGAAGGTATGCCTGGTCTGGAAAATCTGGCATTAATTCCTGGTTGTGTTGGTTCATCACCTATCCAGAATATTGGGGCTTATGGTGTAGAATTACAGCGAGTTTGCGCTTATGTTGACTGTGTTGAACTGGCGACAGGCAAGCAAGAGCGTTTAACAGCTAAAGAGTGCCGTTTTGGCTATCGCGACAGTATTTTTAAACATGAATACCAGGACCGCTTCGCCATTGTAGCCGTAGGTCTGCGTCTGCCAAAAGAGTGGCAACCTGTACTAACGTATGGTGACTTAACTCGTCTGGATCCTACAACAGTAACGCCACAGCAAGTATTTGATGCGGTGTGTCATATGCGCACCACCAAACTCCCTGACCCAAAAGTGAATGGCAATGCCGGTAGTTTCTTCAAAAACCCTGTTGTATCTGCCGAAACGGCTAAAGCATTACTGGCACAATTTCCAACAGCACCAAATTACCCCCAGGCGGATGGTTCAGTAAAACTGGCAGCAGGTTGGCTTATCGATCAGTGCCAGCTAAAAGGGATGCAAATGGGTGGGGCTGCGGTGCACCGTCAACAGGCGTTAGTTCTCATTAATGAAGACAATGCAAAAAGCGAAGATGTCGTGCAACTGGCACATCATGTAAGACAGAAAGTGGGTGAAAAATTTAATGTCTGGCTTGAGCCAGAAGTTCGCTTTATTGGTGCATCAGGTGAAGTTAGCGCAGTGGAGACGATTTCATGAAGGATAATACCGTTCCACTGAAATTAATCGCGCTGTTAGCGAACGGTGAATTTCACTCTGGCGAGCAGCTGGGTGAAACGTTAGGAATGAGCCGGGCGGCTATTAATAAACACATTCAGACACTGCGTGACTGGGGTGTTGATGTCTTTACCGTTCCGGGTAAAGGATACAGCCTGCCTGAGCCCATCCAGTTACTTAATGCTGAACAGATATTGAGTCAGCTGGATGGCGGTAGTGTAGCCGTGCTGCCAGTTATTGACTCCACGAATCAATATCTCCTTGACCGTATCGGAGAGCTTAAATCGGGCGATGCCTGCGTTGCAGAATACCAGCAGGCTGGCCGTGGTCGCCGAGGTCGGAAATGGTTTTCGCCTTTTGGCGCAAACTTATATTTGTCGATGTTCTGGCGTCTGGAACAAGGCCCGGCGGCGGCTATTGGTTTGAGTCTGGTTATCGGTATCGTGATGGCGGAAGTATTACGCAAGCTAGGAGCAGATAAAGTTCGTGTTAAATGGCCTAATGACCTCTATCTGCAGGATCGCAAGCTGGCAGGCATTCTTGTGGAGCTGACTGGCAAAACCGGCGATGCGGCACAAATTGTCATTGGTGCTGGGATCAACATGGCAATGCGTCGTGTTGAAGAGAGTGTCGTTAATCAGGGGTGGATCACGCTGCAGGAAGCGGGGATCAATCTCGATCGTAATATGTTGGCGGCCATGCTAATACGTGAATTACGCGCGGCGCTGGAACTCTTCGAGCAAGAAGGATTGGCACCTTATCTTTCGCGCTGGGAAAAGTTGGATAATTTTATTAATCGCCCAGTGAAACTTATCATTGGTGATAAAGAAATATTTGGCATTTCACGCGGAATAGACAAACAGGGCGCTTTATTGCTTGAGCAGGATGGAATAATAAAACCCTGGATGGGGGGTGAAATATCCCTGCGTAGTGCAGAAAAATAAGAAAGGGGAGCATTAGCTCCCCTGAAAATTATTTGCGTAGTCTGACCTCTTCTACCGCATGATTAGCACTTTTCGTCAGGATTAAACTGGCGCGCTCGCGAGTAGGTAGAATATTTTGCTTTAAGTTCAGCCAGTTGATCTCTTTCCACAACGTCATGGCAGTCTTAATAGCTTCTTCTTTAGTTAATTTCGCGTAGTTATGAAAATAGGAATCCGGGTCTGTAAAAGCCCCTTCGCGGAATTTCAGAAAACGGTTGATATACCATGTCTGAAGTAAGTCTTCCGGAGCATCAACATATATCGAAAAATCGACAAAATCAGAAACAAATACATGATGTGGATCGTGTGGATAATCCATCCCGCTCTGTAAGACATTTAACCCTTCAAGAATTAAAATATCAGGCTGAACAACAGTTTTATCTCCATCCGGGATCACATCATAAATAAGATGCGAGTAAACAGGTGCTGTAACGTTTGGCACGCCGGATTTGAGATCGGAAACAAACTTTACCAGACGATGCATATCATACGATTCCGGGAAGCCTTTCTTCTTCATCAGGCCACGTTCTTTAAGCACTTTGTTGGGATGAAGAAAACCATCGGTGGTGATCAGTTCAACACGACGGTGTTCCGGCCAACGGCTTAATAGTGCCTGTAACACACGAGCAGTCGTACTTTTCCCTACCGCGACGCTACCAGCAATACTGATAATGTAAGGAATGCGTTGTCCGTTAGTGCCAAGAAACTGTTCCAGAACTGCCTGACGGCGCAGGTTCGAGCTTATATAGAAGTTCAGCAAACGTGATAAAGGCAAGTAAATCTCGGCAACTTCTTCTAACGAGAGATCTTCATTTATACCTTTGAGACGGGCGATCTCATCTTCCGATAACGTCATAGGTACGGAATCACGCAGAGCTGCCCACTGGTTGCGGTCAAACTGTAGGTAAGGCGTCATTAACGTTTGCTCTTTTATACTCATAAGCATGTTTCTGGCGGTCATAGCTCTATCGGCAAAGCGATATTTGCCATGGCGCGTCACAGTTCTGTTGAATGGGTTAATGGGCAGGAGGGTAACACCAGATGGGGAGGAATAATAAGAAAAAATCTCTTCCAGGAAGCTATCGTTGAAAAGCAATGTGACAGATATTCCATCTGATAAAAAGAATTGTGTTTTAGCTGGCGCGCATTGTTAATGCAGAGTGATGCTGAAAAAATATGCTAATCTGCTCGCAATTCGGCTGTTTATTCATCGTGTCGCGTAAAATGTGACCAATAAAACAAATTATGCAATTTTTTAGTTGCATGAACTCGCATGTCTCCATAGAATGCGCGCTACTTGATGCCGACTTAGCTCAGTAGGTAGAGCAACTGACTTGTAATCAGTAGGTCACCAGTTCGATTCCGGTAGTCGGCACCATCAAGTCCGGTGGGGTTCCCGAGCGGCCAAAGGGAGCAGACTGTAAATCTGCCGTCACAGACTTCGAAGGTTCGAATCCTTCCCCCACCACCAATTTCGGCCACGCGATGGCGTAGCCCGAGACGATAAGTTCGCTTACCGGCTCGAATAAAGAGAGCTTCTCTCGATATTCAGTGCAGAATGAAAATCAGGTAGCCGAGTTCCAGGATGCGGGCATCGTATAATGGCTATTACCTCAGCCTTCCAAGCTGATGATGCGGGTTCGATTCCCGCTGCCCGCTCCAAGATGTGCTGATATAGCTCAGTTGGTAGAGCGCACCCTTGGTAAGGGTGAGGTCGGCAGTTCGAATCTGCCTATCAGCACCACTTCTTTTCTCCTCCCTGTTTTTTCCTTCTGTTTATTGCATTCAACAAGTCGGGCATGTTGCCTGGTTGATGTGGTGATATCACCGATTTATCCGTGTCTTAGAGGGACAATCGATGTCTAAAGAAAAGTTTGAACGTACAAAACCGCACGTTAACGTCGGTACTATCGGCCACGTTGACCATGGTAAAACAACGCTGACCGCTGCAATCACTACCGTACTGGCTAAAACCTACGGCGGTGCTGCTCGCGCATTCGACCAGATCGATAA